>NZ_CEYNSH010000055.1:0-15338 GCF_982872775.1 Psychrosphaera sp.
ACTGAACGCGTTGACCGAAAGGTTAGCGCGTTTTTTTATGCCTGTGATTTATGAAGCTCAACCGAAATAGGCTCGGTCGCCGTTCTTTGCCATCCATGGCACCACGGCACTCGAACATCCATGTTCATCGTTTTCTATTGCCTGCGAGTTATCATCTTCACTCTTTGATCTTTGGATTGTATTGCTCGTATTATAGAGAGAGTGCAAGAGAGGCGAATATGACCATTGATATAGATCTAATAAACAAAGATAAAAACTTATACGCGGTTGAGCAGTTACCGATTATTACTGTTTATGATGATAACTTCTTCGTTAGAAATGATTATGACGTATTATCTGTGGGTCAAAGAAACTACCTTGTCCGTTTTTTTTCCAAACAAGGGTTTGTTCAAACAAGTGGTAAAACCTTACAAAAAGGTGAAGTAACTATTCACTTACCTGCGCCAAATAACAATCTTGCAGTTTCATCCTACCAACAAACATTTCTCGAAAGAGATAATAAAAACTTCTATTGCGTAACTCCTACTATGTTTGCAGAAGTTCTATTTTATTCAGCAAAAAGCGAAGAAAAACTTAAAGTTATTCGAACGTTGCGCAGATTAATTAAGAAATGCCCCTATAACATTGAGTGGTTACGGGACGTGAGTTACCGTTCAGAAATTGAGAGTGTTACTTCCTCTACCTTTAAAGAACTTACTGAATATCAGAAGTTTATAGTGAACAAGCGTTTCAAATTTAAAAAAACGCTTTAATCAAGGTTAAAATTTCTACGCTTTTGTGGGGGTTTTCCCCTGCTTGAAATGAGTATTGATCCCGATATTTATTTACCGCCATTTAGACTGAAATAGCATCACAAAATAAGATCTGAAGTAATCAGTCGGAGTGGGATCATGAATAAATTAATTAAAAACTTGGCAATTTCATTGTCAGTAGCAGGCATTAGCCTAAACGCAACCGCGGCTGCAGTCTTGGGTAGTCAACTTGAGTCAAAGCTAACGTCTATGACACCAGCGGATAAGACGATGGTTGTCGTCTCGTATGACCAATTAGAGCCTTTATCAACGGCGCAACTACAAACATTAGTTAATCTTGGCTTAAATGAAGGGGTTCAGTTTAAATCATTGCCTATCATTGGCTTAGTTGCGACTCCTAATCAAATTAACCAGTTAGTACAAATGGAAGGGGTTCGCTCGGTATATGCGAACCGAGACTTAACGTACTTTAATGCTGAAGCGAATGAAATTACAGGTGTTGAAAAGCTTCAAAGTGATGCATTTGTTAATAACAATGGTATCGGATTCACCGGAAAAGGCGTAACTGTTTTAGTCAATGATTCGGGTATTGATGCAACGCATGATGATTTAGCTTTTGGCGAGAAGGTGGTACAAAACGTACAAGGCGTCACTCACGCGCAGGCGATTTCCTTAACAGGTGTAGATGGTGTTTGGATTGAAGGTCAAGCCAATACAGACCTAAATACAGGTCACGGTACTCACTGTGCAGGTACTTTAGCCGGCTGGGGAACAATGTCTGATGGTAAATATAAAGGTGCCGCTGTCGATGCTGAGTTAGTCGGTTATGGTTCAGGTGCAGGCTTGTCTATTCTAGATGCGTTGGGTGGCTATGATTATGCCATTTCACATGTCTACGATTTTAATTCGCCGATAAGAATAATGAGTAACTCCTGGGGCTCATCCGGTAAGTTCGACCCTAACGGTCCGATTTCTTTAGCGTCATTTAAAGCAAATAAGCTCGGTATTCTTTCTGTGTTTGCGGCCGGTAATGATGGCTCAGGTGAAGATACTCACAACCCTTATGCCCAAATTCCTTGGGGTATATCAGTGGGTGCCGGTACTAAACAAGGAGAGCTGATTGACTTTTCTTCTCGTGGCTTAAAGGGAGAGCAAGGCACATTTAGTATGCCAGACGGATCTGAATGGACTTATAAAAATGAAGTAACGATCGTGGGGCCTGGAGTCGACATTATTAGTACTCGTTCTAAATCAAACTTAGCGAGTAATGGTGGTGCCAATGATGTTGGTGCAATCGAAGATGAATACTTACCGTTTTATACAATGATTTCTGGTACTTCAATGGCAACTCCTCATGTGGCAGGCATCATTGCCATGATGTTAGAAGCAAACCCACACTTGAGTAACAGCCAGATCAAACAGATCATTATGGATACCGCAACGAACATGCCGGGATATGAAGGCTGGGAAGTAGGTGCGGGTTATGTTAATGCTTATGCTGCTGTTGCCGCGGCGTTGGGTTATGACAACCAAAACTCAGAAACGGTAAATTATGATAAAGCATTTAATGCTAATGCTTTAATTTCTGAAGGTGACGTAAAACCATTTGAATTAGTTTATGCCCCAGTCGGTGAGCCAGATGTCTTCGAGTTTGAGGTCTCTGATAAAGGTGCGTTTATTTCTGCATCTGCGGCCAATTTTGCCAATACAACTAAGCTCAAACTGGAAGCACCAGATGGCACCGTTTATTTTGGTAATCTGACTTTACCGGTATTGAACACTAATATGCGCGTTTCTGCACCAGCGATGCCAGGTACTTGGAAACTTTCAGTCTATGGCATGACTTCATTGTCAGGTGTTCAAGCTGATCCAACAGGATTAACAAATGGCCCGGGTGCTCCTGATTTCGTTTCAGGTACTGTAAGCGTTTTTGATTCTGCGGGTTATCAAGGCTTGGATGATATTTCGGGTCATCCAGCTGAGAAAGCGATTCAATTTGCGGTTAGTGAGCGCTTAGTGGACAGTAAAAACGATCGTTTTTATCGTCCAGACAATAAGTTGAAGCGTCAAGAACTAGCAGAGTTTTTGGTGATGGGGACGTCTATTCGTCAACATAGAAGCTTGTTAAACGAGTCAGCTAATGAAGTTTCTGATGTAAACAACCGCTACCGCCCATATGTTGATTCGGTTATACAAGTAGGTTCTGCGCTAAAAGACCGTCAACAAATGCAAGCGCCAGTGATGAAGTCACAGTTAGGAGAATTCTCACCAAAGGCTGCGGTAGTCAAACAAGAACTTGCTTATTCTTTGATTCAGGTACTTGGGCTAGAAGAACAAGTGGCAAACTTTAGCGGTCCAATTACGGTTGAGTACAATGGTGAGCGAATTGATGTGCTAGACAGTGAGTCAATTCCAACTGAACTAAGAGGTTATGTTCAGGCTGCCATTGATATGTCAATCATCGGTGTTAAGTACGGAGTTGAGCAAGGTCCATATGACTTAGAGCCAACGGTTGTAGCGTATTTTGAGCCAAACAAAAAAGTTACTCGAGCGGATTATGCAGTAATTATCGGTCGTATGTTCGAAAACTATCTTAGAAATTAAGAACAATATTTAATCTATTTTGTGTTAGATTTGTTATATAACGGTGCTATTAAAGAAAAAATCTTTAATAGCACTTTGTTCAAGGCGACTTAACGCTTTGATAAAGGAGAATAAAAATGAACAACGTACTAAATCAATTCTTTATTGCTTTATTACTCATAGCAACAACACTACCAACTTTTGCTCAGTCATCTGGGCCTGTGCAGATTAACGTCAATGAAAATCAGGTTTATGCAGAAATTGAACTACCAGGCGATATTACTGCTGATATTACGATTACATTTGAAAACGCAGTTGGTTTAACCAAAGAAAGTATTGGTCTTACTGCCGAATTAATAGATGTAACCTCTCCAAGCTTTTTAGATCGCTTACCTAATAATTTATTAGTGACACCTAGTGCTGCATTCCCAATGATGATCACGATTGAGCCATTAGCAAGCAGTGGCTTTTCATTTTCTGGTTTAACAGTGGTTGACCTACATACTCATAATTTAGAGTACACAGCAAATACACCACTGCGCCTATACAAGGCACCTCTCAATGGTGAATTTAAAGATATTACCATGACATTGGGGGCAGGTAGTATTCGAGCTCGTGGTAGCACAGGTAAATTCTCTCAGTTCATTATTGCCGCAGACGTAAGAGCACCGCAGACAGTGATTACAGAGAAGTTTGCAGACCTGAACAATGCACTTACCTCTTTCTCTAGCCAAATTGAATCTAATACTTACATTGAGTTGGCAAACCAAGCCGCTTTAATTCAGCAGCTGATCAATAACGCGGAATATTATCAAGCAGCTAAAGCCGTGACAGCGTTTAATCAGTTAGTTGATGCAAATGAAGGTTTAAATGTTCCTAATGTTTGGCGTTCAAGCCGAGACATCAGTAACGTTGCAGGTGAGCTAATGGCATATGCGAACACACTTAGGTTCAGCCTGCGTTTGATCAAGTAATCTGAAGTTTTATTACAAGCTCTTTTTAACCTATGGAAAGTGAGTGTTGAGATGCCTGCTAAATTTACGATCTGTTACTCTGACAAACCCGCTGTTGAAGCATTAATGTATGAAACTAAAGGGTATCAACTAGGGCGCGCTCCAAGTTGTAACGTTGTGATTAACCACCCAACCGTGTCGAGAAATCATGCTCGAATGCTGTTTGAAGAATCACAATGGTCATTACTAGATGAAAAAAGTAAAAATGGCACTAAGATTAATGGCTTAACAGTGACATCTTCAACACTTCCAGATGATGCTTTGATTTCAATCGGTGACTTGGACTGTTTGTTTGAGACCCAAACGGAAACGCAAGTTCAGGCACTTCTTGCTCATCAACAATGGCGCAAGCAACAAGTTCAAAAAAGCTTTGCCAATGAGATGGTGAATGAACACTTATCAACAACCCTCCAAGCGCAACTTAATAACATTCTTATGCTCACTGGCATGCAGCGAGGGGTTATATTTTTAGGTAGTACTCAAGCTTCATTGAGTATTGGGGCTTCCCAAGGGATGTCTCAACGAGATTTCAATACTAAAGACTTTTCTGGTAGTACTGGTGCAATCATCCAATGCCTGGAACAGGAAAAAAGTGTCGTAGCAATGGATGTTATGAACCATGACTTTTTGAAAAATCGACAAAGTATCGAATTGAAGAAAATTTCCTCACTTGCGTGTGTACCACTTTTTTATCATGATAAGGTGGTTGGCGTGATTTACACTGACAGTAAAATGTCAGATAAGATTTTAACTGAGTTGGATATGGACGTATTACAGAGTATGACTGAACAAGTAGGGATGACGGTTCAGACTATACTACTGCAACGGTCTATAGAGTCTCTTCAATCTGACCTAACCAGTGAGTTAGTCAAAAATCACGACTTTTCAAATAGTCAGCTAATTGCATTGTGTCATTGATTCATTATATATGTAGGACAAATTTGGCAAGGTAAGCAAACAGTGAAGTAGGGTAAACTAATTAGAATACGGAGATCTTTTAGTGCATCAGACTGACACGATGAAACAGGTAGTATGAGCAGCAAAGATGATCAACCCGACCACACTCCGATAAGTGCATTCGAAACTCAGGCACTGAACAACACATCATCACTAGACGTTGGTGAGGTTTTGGTCGGGCGGTTTAAAATCAAAAAATGGGTCGGTCAAGGTCAACATGGTACGGTATATCTGACCGATGACCTTCAGCTTAATGTTCAAATTGCCATAAAAGTATTACACCCTTCTATTTGCAACGATACCACTCAACTCATTAAGTTTAAAAATGAGCTGTTACTAGTCCGCCAATTATCACACCCTAATATCATCAGAGTTCATGAATATTACTCCGATGGCGATTGTCATTTCATCACTATGGATTGGATAGGCGGCAAGACGCTTCGCGATCGGATGAGAGATGAAAAATTCGATGTAAGTACTTCTCTCAAGGTTGTTAATCAATTATTAAATGCAGTGCAGTTTGCCCAAGAGCATGGTGTTACTCATAGAGATATCAAGCCAGAAAATGTCATGTTTGACGAGTCTGGGCAACTTTTTCTCGCTGACTTTGGTATGTCTTCTTTTAACGAGGTAGACAAAAAAGAGTCCATAGAGGCGATATTAGGCACTCCTGTTTATGCGCCACCAGAATACCTTCAATCAGGAAAAGTAAACACGTCCACCGATGTTTATGCGATAGGTGTTATTGCATTTGAGTTACTGTATGGAGAATTGCCGTTTAACATCGGATCGATTCAAGCGATAATTAATGCCAAACTAAGTTTAAATATCGACAATAAAGCCTGTCCTAATTTAGCACTGCCAAATGCACAACAGCTTAATGTTAGAAAGTGGCTGGCGACAATACTGAACCCGTATTGCGAAGGTCGATTCAAACATGCCAAACAAGCTCAAGAAGCCCTTTATGCAATTCAAAATGAGATAGAAAAAAAAGAGCCTTCGACGCATTTTGTTAAAAAGGTTTTGATGTCCGTCGGTACGGTGTCCGCTATATTGCTCAGTGTCCTGTTATTGTTGCCGGTGTATAACAATTACTTTTCTCACTTTGATGAAAGCAACGTTGGCAACGACATTGAAAGCAAAGACTATTATTCATTAGCTGTCCTTGCCAACAAGAAAGAGCCCGACCTAGCCGAGTTTACTCACTATTTAAATACCCATTTATTTGGTCAGCATCAAATCAAAACGACGTCAACAGAACGAACACTTACTTTAGTTGAGCGACTAGGCTTTGAGCCACCATATGATGATGGTGAGTTAGGGCTGGTTTTGGAACTATTGGACGCCGATGCAATATTGTTAGTTGATACCATAGGAGTGGAGCAGCAAGAAGTTGTGTTATATCAGGTGACCAAGGTTGGTTCCACGGTTCTGCGTTCAGTTTTAAGTACTGATGATAAAACTAAGCACACCTACTCCGAAATGGTCCAGCGCCAGGTTAATGTTGTGAGCGAAACGTTTAATGTGCTTCAGTCAAATGAATCGGTTAAGTCGTACCCATTACCAGAGGACTTGATTAGTGTATTCAAATCAATAGACCAGGGACAATTTACACAGGCTCAAGAGCAGCTTGATGTATTATTAGCGGTGAATGATAAGGACTTTTTAGCCTGGTTTGCACAAGGACAAGTTTACTTTTATTTGGGTCAAATAATTGAGGCCGAACACGCTTATACTCAAACTGTAACACTAGGTCCTGACGATGCTTATTCCGTTTTATTTGCAAAAGCTCGGCTCGAAGACCTGGCGGGTAACCTAGAACAGGCGGAGTCTTATTATTTACAGTTGAAAGACGCAACACCTTATCGTATTTCGACCTTATTTGAGCTGGTTAATTTTTATATGTATATCGAAAATTTCGCCAAAGCGGAGATGTACTTATTAGAAATTGCAAAGTTGGATAAAAACCATCCAACGGTGTGGTTTGAATTAGGTAAAGTGGCTTTTCATCAAGGTCATTTTGAAAAGGCTATTGATGAATATTTTTTAAAAGCGCTAATCGTGGCTAAAAAGCTAAAGAATCGTCAACAAGAAGCGGATGTTCTTAATGCCTTTGGTGTGGTTTATCAGCAGCTGAAAGAATTGTCATTGGCGAGTGATTTTTATCAACAAGGTCTGGATAAATATAAACTCGTAGGTGATGAACTCGGGATTCCAAAAGCACTCAATAATCTAGGCTTTTTAAATATCCACATAGGCAAGTATCAAACGGCGTTATCGCAACTCGAAATGAGCTTAGAGCTTTATCGCAACTTGGGCGATCAGGTAGGAGAATCTGAAGTACTCAATGATCTAGGTGTATTAGCAGAAGAGCAAGGACAATACTCCACAGCATTAGAGTATTACAGACGAGCATTGGCCATTTGGCAGTCTTTAGGTAGTCAGCGTAAGCAAGCTTCAATTATGAATAACATCGCGTTTTCCTATTTTATGTTATTGGAGCCAGAACACGCTATTGCGTATTGGCGACAAGCCGAACAGCTCAATCAAAAAATACAGCATCCGCTGGGGATTATCCATATACGACAGGGTCTAGGGCAACTTGAGCTTGCTAAGGCTAATTGGAAAAATGCCTATCATCTTTACAATAAAACACTTGAAGATGCACAAGAGCTCAAGAGTAAAGAGTTTGAATTAATTGCCAAAGGTTACCTAACCAAGTTGACTTTTTTACAAGGAAATTTTGCTAACAGTATAAATGAGCTAGCAAATGTATATGAAGAGAGTCAATCATTGAAAGACAAACGTGCCATCGTTGAGTTTGGTGATTGGTTAATCCAATGGTACGTCGAAATAGGTGATAAACAAGCAGCCGCAAAAACACTTTCAGAGATTAGGCCTTACCTAAAGTCCTACTCTTCCGACGTAAAGACGGCGATCTATCAACTACTTGAAGCAATGGTTCAAGATAGAGACCCACTTGTTGACGTCTCTCAGCTTGGTAAATTACAAGATAACAAAGCCGAACATGACTTGTATATTCGACTATTAATAGAAAGTGCTCGTTTTCATTTACGCGAAGGAAGTAAAGACATCTCGGCGCAACTCCGTCAGCTGCGCCAAATCGATTTTGAGTTATTTCAATATCACCACCTAAGTGTATTGGAGCTGCGAGCGGCTCAGGCTTTTATTGACAAAGACCTCAACGAGCTCAAAAAAACGATGCGTGAAGCAGAGCTTCTGATGCGCCGTTCAGGTCAATACTGGCGTGCATTTCATTTTGATCGCTTGCGAGCCCAATTGGCAAAAATCGAGGGCAAGCCAGACACGATCTTCCAACAGAGATTAGCTAAAAAAGTGAGGCGCTTGTTAAGCAATTTGCCTGCAGAAGAGCGCACTGCTTTCTTAGTTCAACAAGATTATTTAGGTATCCAGGATGGATTTAGAGAGCTTAGCCGGTATGACTGATGCAAATGAAATAGAAAACGTAATTGCCCAACTTAATGCCAAACAGCTAAATATTGTAAAGCAATTACAAGTGGGTAATGATCAAATGAGAGGGCTCGCTAAACGTGTTTGGCGAGTTCAAGAAGATGAGCGCAAGCATATCGCACGCGAACTTCACGATGGAGTCGGTCAACTACTGACTGCCCTTATAAATCAATTGCAGCAAGTGCAAAAAGGGCATTCTGACGTGGATTTGTCACAAAGTCTCGAACTAGCCCGACAGGCTTTGACCGACACCCGAGTGATTTCACGATTAATGCGACCAAGAATTTTGGATGATTTGGGTTTGGTACCCGCTTTAGAATGGCTTGTGAGAATGATGGCTGAGCCAGTTGATATACAAGTCGATTTACATCATCAAGTTGAAACTGGTTTGGATGAAGATACCCAAACATTGGCTTTTAGGGTGATACAAGAAGCCTTAACAAATGCAATCAAACACGCCAATGCTAAACAAGTCTCCATCAATTTAATCGCAACACCAAACATGCTGTTAATTAAAATTAAAGATGATGGCGTTGGTTTTGATATGGAACAGCAAGATGCCTTGAATGGTTTTGGCTTGGGCGCAATGCACGACAGAATATGTGCATTTGGTGGTCAGTTGACTGTCACTTCTGCGTTAGGTGAGGGATGTGAAATTAAAGTGTTAGTGACAAGGGTTTAGAGATGATTACGGTATTGTTAGCAGATGATCATACGATTTTACGTCAAGGACTAGTGAGCTTACTGGCAAAAGATGATGAGTGTCGTGTTGTTGCAGAAGCGGGTGATGGCTTAGAGGCCGTAGAAAAAGCATTGGAATTCAGACCAACGGTGGTGGTTATTGATATTAGTATGCCTGAGCTCAATGGTATGGAAGCGGTAAAACGTATTCACGAGCAGCTACCTGATACTAAAATACTAGTCTTAACGATGCACGAAGAGCAAGAATATGTCTTCCATATGGTCCGTGCAGGTGCGTCTGGATATTTGTTGAAAGACAGCGCTGGCGATGAACTCATCGATGCAGTAAAAACTTTAGCAACAGGAAAGTCTTATTTCAGTCAGTACGCCGCAAGCGTCTTGGCGACTCAGTACAACCAACCGGTTAACCCTTGGTTAGATCCATACAAAAACTTAACAAAACGCGAGCGAGAAGTATTTCATTTGATCATAGAAGGTAAGACAACGAAAGACGTTGCGCGTGCTCTAGATATTAGTGTTAAGACGGCAGAGAATCATCGCGGAAAAGTACTTGATAAGCTAGATGCGGCAAATGCAGCCGAGCTTGTACGCTACGCAGCTAAAAATAATTTACTCATGTAAATAGTCTTCTGTTTTATAACCCCCACTCCGGGTGGAATTCCTCTAACTAACTAGGGGTTTCACCCTATTCTTTCTTGATGAATGGTTTGCCAAGCTGTTGTTACGATAAAAACAATAGGTTAATAACCATGTTCAACACAAAAATTTCTAATAAAAAACTAAAAGCTGGTCTTTTAGCTGCAGGTCTAAGCTTTTTTTCAATGGGGGCCGCTGCGAAGTCGATGGGGCCACAAATTCAAAGTCTACTGTCCGATGCCGCGGCTCAAGACACGTTTGAAGTGATTGTAACGTTCGAAGGGAATGGTTCGTTAAATCAAGATCAATTAAACGTGCTTGAGTCCGCTGGTATCATTGGCGGTATCACAATGAAAAGTTTGCCGATAATTGGTATTCAAGCGAGTAAATCTCAAATTGAAGAGCTCTATGCTTCAAGTGAAGTACGTTCGGTATGGCACAACTCAAAATTAGTTTTAGAGAACGAAGGTTCAACTCAGATTACGGGTGTAGACAGGCTGCGCGATGATCAATCAATGCGTAATTTGGGTATGCCATTTTCTGGTCGTGGAATTGGTGTCGTAGTAAACGATTCAGGTGTCGACGGCACACATAGTGACATCAAATACCCAAATCATGTGGTTCAAAATGTTTTGGCGCAAACTAATCTAAATAGTCTTTCAGAGTTTTTACCAATTACTTATCAAGAAGATACTGCCAATACTGATATTGCTGGTGGCCACGGCTCACATGTGGCTGGGATTGTTGGTGGCAACGGTGCAATGTCAAAGGGCAAATATCAGGGCGTAGCGCCTGGCGCTAAAATTGTCGGTTACGGCTCAGGCGCTGGTTTGTTTATTCTTGATACCTTAGGTGGTTTTGATTACGCATTAACGCACCAACATGACTACAACATTCGAGTCATTTCTAACTCTTTCGGTAGTACAAGTGACACGGGCTCTGATTTTAATCCTGATCACCCAACTAATGTAGCGACAAAAGAGTTGGCAGATAGAGGCGTTATCGTTGTTTTCTCTGCTGGTAATTCGGGCAGTGGTGAGGCAACCATTACAGGTAACTTCAAAAAAGCACCTTGGGTTATTACGGTAGCTGCAGGTGACAAAGAAGGTAAACTGGCGGACTTTAGTTCTCGAGGCGTGAAAGACAAAGGTGGCCAAGTGGTCGTTGATGGGGAATTGTTCGATTGGGAAGATCGCCCAACGGTAACGGCACCAGGTGTTGATGTTATTTCTGCCCGTGCATCTCTTTCAAGCTTAAGCGCACTTAGTGTTACTGGTGATAGCGAAGTAATGGACGCGAATCACGTGCCGTATTACACAACGATGAGTGGTACATCGATGTCTGCTCCTCATGTATCGGGTATCGTTGCGTTAATGTTGGAAGCAAACCCATCACTTAATTGGCGTGGTGTGAAAGAGATTTTGCAAAATACAGCAACTAACATGCCTGGTCGTGAGATGTGGGAAGTTGGTGCCGGTTATGTCAATGCATATGCAGCGGTTAAGTCAGTGGTTGATCAAAACCTTACTTTTGGTACTACGACAAAACAATCTCGCCAATTTAATGCAGAAGCACAAACTTCAGTGCAAAGTGAATACCCAGAGACAGTGCCATTTTCTCCGGTCGGTGACAATGAAGGTATTACGATACCTGTGAATGCTGACGCCTCACTTTTAATGGTCCGTGCAAACGTAAGTGATAATACGGTTGGCCTTTCACTGACCAGTCCATCGGGTAAGCGTTATGGTTCAAGCATTGCACTGCCAGTTTTAGGGCAGAATATTGCGGTGACAGCACCAGCTGAATCAGGGAATTGGACACTAAAGGCAAATGGTATTGGCGGGATTTCCGGAGTGGGTGTCGACCCAGTGGGCGCTACAAATGGCTATGCAGCACCTGGTGAAATTGACGTTACGATTAAAATAGTTCAAACCGATGGATATTCTGGTTTAGGTGATACTGAGCAACATCCTGCTCGTTCATTTATTGAATATGCGGTTAGTGAACAACTTGTCGATGCCACAAAAAACGGCTTTAAGCCAGATCGTCACCTACAACGCCAAGAGCTAGCAGATTATTTAGTCTTAGGTAGTGGTGTGCGTCAGTCTCATCAGGCGACAAATACTGAGTATAGCGATGTAACTGCCCAATATGCAGGTGCAGTCGCAGCTGTGACTGAAAAAGGTGCGGCACTTCGTAACCGAGACCAAGATCAATCTGCGGTTATGAAATCGGTGAATGGTCAGTTTGACAGCGAAGGAAAGGTAACGAAATATCAATTGGCTTACTCTTTAGTGCAATCACTAGCCCTTGAAGCAGAGGCTTCGAGCCATGTTGGAGACGTATCTGTTGTTCATAATGATTCACGAATTGTGTTAGAAGACCAAGCCGATATCCCAGCTGAACTAAAAGGCTATGTTCAATTAGCATTAGACTTGGGGATTTTGGGCGCGAGATTTTCGGTTTCTCAAGGGCCTTATGACCTAGAGCCGACCGTTCATGCTCACTTTGATGGTGACAGCTTTATTAGCCGTGCTGATTATGCAGTTGCCGCGACTCGATTTTATGAAAACTATTAATAGTTAAAAACGACTCGCTTTAAACAAAAATCTATAAAGTCGATATTGCAGCTTCCTAACCCTGTAATATCGACTTTTTATTTGTGCACGAGATGAGTGAACAATATTCTCCGTTCGAAAATTCCCCAGTTCAAATAGACAATGATAAGGTGTTACAAGTCCAAAAATATAAAAATAATTAATAGGTAAGTTCATGCGTTTTTCACCCTCCCTTAAGTCTTCTGTGACTGCAATTACAGCGGCCACTTTGGTAGCAATACCTCTTTTTGTGCAAGCGAATCAAACGACTCAATCACATCAGCCTGAATACTTGAAAGTTGATGAATCACTACACGAGATTGTCGGTAAAGTCTCTCCAGACAGAATCGAAACAGACATCAGAAAGCTCGTCAGTTTTGGGACTCGTCATACACTGTCTGAAACAGAGTCTGATACACGTGGTATTGGTGCGGCGAGGCGTTGGATTAAAAGTGAGTTTGATAAAATTTCAACAGAGTGTGGTGGCTGTTTGGAGGTCTTTTATCAATCGCGAACGATTAGTGGTGAAAAACGCATACCAAATGCGACCGATGTGGTTAGTGTCATCGCCATTCAAAAGGGCACCACAGATCCAAACCGCTATGTATTGATGTCAGGTGATATCGATTCGCGAGTAACGGATGTGATGGACTTTACTTCAGATTCACCTGGCGCAAATGACAACGCATCTGGTGTTGCTGGGACTCTAGAAGCTGCCCGTGTGTTATCTCAATATAAATTTAACGGCAGTATTGTTTATGCTGCGTTAGCAGGTGAAGAACAAGGTTTGTTTGGTGGTAAAATTTTAGCTGAACATGCGAAAGCAAATAACTGGCGTTTGAAGGCGGTGTTAAATAACGACATGATTGGCAACATCGAAGGGATCAATGGTGTCATCAATAACACGACAGCGAGAATATTCGCTGAAGGCACCCGACAAACCGAAACAGAGAGAGAAGCTCGCATTCGTCGTTTTACTGGTGGTGAAGTCGATTCACCAAGCCGAAACTTAGCGAGATACATAGACAAGATGGCCGACGATTACATTCCAAACCTAGATACTATGGTGATTTATAGACTCGATCGATTTGGCCGAGGCGGTCATCATCGTCCGTTTAATGACTTAGGCTATCCTGGCATTCGAATAATGGAAACGAACGAACATTATGATCGCCAACACCAAGACCTAAGAACAGAAAACGGCATAGTATATGGAGACACAATTGAAGGTGTTGATTTTGATTACGCTGCTAAACTTACCGCGTTAAATGCTGTTTCGTTAGCGGGGATGGCATGGGCGCCAACACCACCGGCAAAGGTTAAAATCCAAGGTGCGGTAAAACCAGACACAACGCTTTCTTGGGCCAAAGCAGATGAAACCCAAAATCCACAATTGGCTGGCTACAAAATTTACTGGCGCTACACCGACGCCCCGCAATGGCAATATAGCCGTTATGTCGGAAATGTAAGTGAATATACATTGAAAAACGTCGTCATCGACAATTACTTTTTTGGTGTCGCAAGTGTGAGTAAAGACGGCTCCGAAAGCCCAGTCGTCTTCCCAGGTGCTGCAGGCGCGTTTGGTGAATAACGAGCAACTTGTCCCTCTCTGGAGTGTTAATTCAGAGAGGGAGTGCTGAGTCTTTAGTTTATAAGCCTCTTACTAATTGCGTACCCTAACTAGCTTTAAAGCTATTGTTAACTAATTGAAAATAAATGCTAAGTGTTTAAAATGTCCCGAAACGGATTTTTACAGGGATCGGTTTTTAAACACACCCCAATTAGTATCAAGGAGTAACTATGAGTATTTGGGCAAAATCACTTTTAGCCGCGGTTGTCGCGGTCACACCTTTAGCTACACAGGCTAGTATTATTCAAAACGATTTCAACAACGCTGGCGATAACTTGTTGACGTATGACGACTCGACAAACCTAAGCTGGCTGGATTGGAATTACACTTCTGGTGAGTCTTATGATGACATCTTCGCAAGAACACAAGATGTGAATGACGAATTATATGGTTTTAGGTATGCGACTAGAACTGATTGGTCTAACCTAACAAGCTCTTTAGGCCTAAAGTTCAATGACTATATTCGAGAAAACACAGAGGTCAGTAATGCGAGAACATTACAAAATTACCTTGGAACAACGGTCTCGAACTCTAGTTTTGGTATTTCTGGACAGTTTCCAAAGTCAGGTGAGTCGGATATTTTTGTATTAATGTTTAACTCTTCCGAAACGAAGTATGCGTTGCAGAACAAATATAATAGTAAAACGGCTGAGCATGACAATCGTTATCCAAACTATGGTCATGCCTTAGTTAAGGACTTCACAGTTGCAGCAGCTCCAGTTGCAGAAGTACCAGAGCCTGAAAGCTTTGCTATCTTTGCATTGGGTCTAGCAGGCTTGATGTTAAGAAAGAAAAAGAAAGCCGTATAAAAGCCTTCTCTTCTTTAGAGTAAGCTAATTCTGAATAATAGAGAGTAGGTCATTGTTACCTGCTTTCTAATTACAACTATCTGCCTTTCGTTCTCTGTCTTTATACAGCCAAACAATTTCAAGGCTCCCAACGGTTATATTTCTTCAGCCAACCTTGATGTACCTCC
>NZ_CEYNSH010000056.1:0-14774 GCF_982872775.1 Psychrosphaera sp.
TGAGTCAAGCTGGGAAAAACAGCTTTTTGAGTGTTTAAAATAGGCCTTAAATTGTTTGGTTGTGCAATTTAAACCTTCTGGTACAATCAGTTTTAATGTATCCAGGAACGAAGTAGTAAAATGAAAATAATAAAGGCGCAGAGCCCAGCAGGGTTCGCCGAAGAATACATTGTCGATTCAATATGGAATAACCGTTTCCCGCCAGGGTCTATCCTTCCGGCAGAAAGAGAGTTATCAGAGTTAATCGGGGTAACACGAACCACTTTACGAGAGGTTTTACAGCGTTTGGCGCGTGACGGCTGGTTGACGATTCAACACGGCAAACCAACCCGAGTAAACAACTTCTGGGACACTTGTGGTGTTAATATTTTGTCTACATTGGCAAAGTTAGACATCGATGATGCGGTTAACTTAATCGACCAATTATTGTCAGCTCGTACAAACCTAAGTGCGATTTATATTCGTGGTGCGATCAAAAACAACCCTGAGCGTGTCATTGAGCTAGCCAAAGAAGCACTTGAAGTTGGTGACGACCCACAACAGTTTGCTGATGTCGACTATCGTTTAAACCACGAACTAGCTCACGCTTCTGGTAATGCAATTTATGTTTTAGTCCTAAACGGCTTCAAAGGCTTTTGGGAAAAAATCGCGTCCTATTACTTCTCACATGATGAAGCTCGTGAACTTGCCAAAGCGTATTACGCTGATCTAATCAAGTTTGCTGAAGCCGGTAAACACGACGACTCTATCTACATGATCCGTAAGTACGGTATTGAGTCTGGTAAAATCTGGCAACGCGTTCGTGAAGAATTCCCAACTTCATTAATTGAATAGCAGTGATGAAGTTGTTTGGGTGGTGAGCCTGGACTGCCACACACCAAGCTGCAAATAGCCTCGAATTTATTTCGGGGCTTTTTTATGCCAAAAAGGGACACGATTGCATAATGTACAAGCCTCGAATAGACTAAAGTTATGCCACAGTTAGAGCTTTTTCAAATACCTAGCCCATGCATTGGAGTTTGTGAAAACGGCCCCAATGGTTTTTGCTATGGTTGTTTTCGTAGCCGTGATGAACGATTTTATTGGACAAAATTAGCGGATGAAGAAAAGCGTCATGTTATTAAGTTATGTAAAATGCGTAAACGTCGATGGCTAGCGAAAAGAAAAGAGCAGGAGATCGAGAGTCACCAAATTTCAGAGTCAAGCATGGTTGATAGTCAATCTACAACGGAATCAGCCGGACAGACACCAGATTTGTTCTCGACGTTTGACAGTGACAATCAAAAATAAAAACGACCCGATGTAAACGGTTTTTAATATTAATACGTAAAGATAGAAGTTTTTAACCACCGTGCATTTTAAAAGGAATCCTTAAATGCCGAACTCACCCATTACACTTTCCTTTAAAAACCTTAGCTTGTTGTCTTTGGTTGTTTTGAGCTCCAGTCTTGCCGCCGATGAGGTCGCAACCAACGACGCAGAAGAGCCTGTCAAAAAAATAGAAAAAATTCGAGTTATCGGTGCTAAAGATGCTGGACTTGAGTTGAGCTCAGAAAAAATCTTAAAAGTACCGGGTGCGGGTAATGACCCAATAAAAGCTATCGAGAGTTTACCGGGTGTTGTTCTCGCCCGAGGCTTTGCTCCTGCAGTCCGTGGTAGCTCACCTAATGATATGTACTATCAGTCTGATGATGTTCCAGTCGGTAACGTATTCCACTTAGATAGCTTTAGCACGTTTCATCCTAATCTAATTCAGAGCTTCGAATTGAAAACCGGCGCGTGGGAAGCTGAGTTTTATGATGCAGTCGGTGGTGTCATTGATACCAAATTGCGTGACCCACAATTTATCGAACCGACAGTTATTTTTGATTTGAGCTTTTTACGTACTGGTCTGTTATACGAAAGCCAAGTGTCAGAGTCATCTGCGATGTACTTTGCGGTTCGTCAAAGTTTAGTCCATTTATACATCGAAAATATCTTAGAAGACGATGAAGACTTTAGCTTTGATCAGGCGCCTATTAACAATGATTATCAGTTCAAGTTTATTACTGAAATAGACCCTGACAACAAGCTCACTGTGCAAGCAACGGGTTCAACGGATGAAGTCGCATTACTATTTGATGATGAGTCGAATGAAGTAAAACAGAACCCTGACTTAGCAGGGCAGATTGGCGCTGATCAGTATTATCACAACCAAAGTGTTATTTGGAGCAATTACAGTGACTTAGGTGAAACCAAAACCATCGTAAATCGCTTAGTACGAAGTGGCGATATCGTCATTGGCCAAATCCTCGACTTGGATGCAACCACCACAGATTATTTATTCAAAGTATTAAACAACCAAAGCGTTGATGATGGTGAGCTGTTTTTGGGTGCTGAGGTTCGCAATCAGCAAGTTGATTATGCGGTGAAAGGCAAGCAACAACCTTGTAACAATGAGTTTGAAGTATGCCCACCGACGTTTTACAGCGAAACTGAATTTGAAGAAAGCGAAATAGACATTAATTTTGCAGCGGTGTATGCAGATTATGATTGGGATGTCAGCGCCGATTGGACTGCCAAAATTGGCGCTGTGTATTCTTACAACGATTATACGGAAGAGTCATTCTTAGAGCCTAGAGCTACGTTACGTTGGCAAGTCTCTGATGATTACAAAGTAAAGCTCGCAGCAGGGCAACATCATCAATGGTTTAGGCAATATAAATACCTCTCCGAGCAATTTGGTGCCAAAGACTTGGAATTGGTGACGTCTGATCATTATGTCGCTGGATTAGAGTTTGTTGGGGACTCCGATTATGCATGGCGATTTGAGGTGTATTACAAGGAAATGGATAAGCTTATTGTCAGCAACCCAGAATTACAGTCACGAAGCTTAACCGAGCAACCTGCTAATGGCGGCAATGCGGCGAATTATCTTAATGCGGGCGTGGGTGATGCTTATGGCGCTGAATTTTTGATAAATAAGGCCATTTCAAACAATTGGTATGGTTGGCTGAGCATTGCTTATAGTCATACCGAACGATTTAATCCATTAACTGGTCAAGAATTTGATTTTGAATACGACTTGCCTTGGATAGTTAATATGGTGGCCAATTATGAAATTAATGAAAAGTGGCAATTAGGTGGTCGCTGGCGCTTACAAAGCGGCAGTTTGTATACGCCAATTCTTGGCGCTACTCCTGTTTATCCACTTGATGATAATGGTCAGGAAGACAGGACTCAGGATGTGATTTTCTATGATCCAATTGAAGGCGAGTTCAATGCTGAACGCCTCGACTATTTCCATAGGCTAGATGTTCGTGTCGACTATCAAACCCAGTGGTGGGGCAAGGATACCAATGTCTACTTTGAAATCCTAAATGTGTACGGACAAAAAAGCGTAGAAGGTTATGAATACAACGCCGACTACACTGAGAGAGAAGAGGAGTATCAATTCCCTGAGTCTCCAATTCCTTCAATCGGAATCCAAATAACATTTTAACCTTTGAAGATAAAAGCAAATAATAAAAATTGGCTAGTCTAGGGCGTTAATTAAAAGAATTCTCTTAAATCAGCGTCCTGTTTTAATCGTATTGATTTTGTACAAAAAACAACCTAGTGTTTAATGGACAACAACAAGGAGTTTTTTATGAACAAGTTCAATATGTTAGCTGTTTCTGTTTTGGCGATAACCTTAGCTGGCTGTGGTGCGACCGCTAAACTAGTCAAACACCCAAATAAACCTCTTTCTAATGACTTTAATCCATCCGGTGTTTCACTCAATGATTCTGGAGTGGGAATAGTCAGTTATAAAGGTTATGGCAGTGAAGATAAATTAATGGCAAGGAGAGAAAAGGCCAATGAGTTGGCGACTAAATCTTGCGGTGGTGAGTTTGACGTATTAAAAGAAAAAAAATTGAAAACTACGGACCAGTTCGCCAATACAAACTCTGGTGAAGTTTCTTTCAATTCATTTAGCAGCGAGCATATGTACGTCATTTACAAATGTAAATAGTAGTAAATACTAAATTCCTGATCGATATTCATGTCCGACAAAATCGCTCTTAAAATAGAGACACAAAAAAGCAGAGCCTAGGCTCTGCTTTTACTTATCGAGTAATCAAACAGGTTATTGTCTGATGCCTTCAATATGAAGTTCTAATTGAACGTCTCCAACCCAAGCGCTCTTGAAGTCGTAATCAGCAACGTTAATAGTTGTTGTACCAGAGAAACCAGCACGATAACCGCCCCATGGATCTTTACCTTCACCAATTTTAACTGCATCAATAACGATTGGATTTGTTACACCGTGAAGCGTGAAGTCACCTTCTACTTTAAGTTTGTCGTTGCCAAGGTCTGTAATCTTAGTACTTACGAACTTAGATTTAGGAAACTTATCAACAGAAAGGAAGTCATCGCTACGTAAGTGTTTGTCACGTTCAGCGTGGTTACTGTCAATTGACGCAGGGTTAATATTAACCACAATTTTACTGTCGTTAACTTTGTTTGAATCAAAGTCAAATTCGCCGTCAAACTCGTTGAAACGACCTGTTAACCAGCTGTAACCTAAGTGGCTAGCTTTAAAGTTAATGAACGCGTGCGCACCTTTGATATCAATTTTGTACTTTGCTGCATCAGCGACAAAACTAGTACCTAATGCGGCAATGGCTAATGCTGAAACGAATAACTTTTTCATTTTGTATTCCTTTTGTTTAAAAGTAGTGTATCTAAATTAAATTTTTATTGAGGAAGACCAATTGTGGTTTCCCTATCAATTCTGTCAGGTTTTTGGCGTTAATCCTTTGGGTTGGCTTTTAGCATGCGAACCAACGTTTTATCTTTGTCTACGAAATGGTGCTTTAACGCTGCTAGCGCATGAACAATAGCTACCCCAATCAAACCATACGCTAGCCATTCGTGGATCTTGCCGGCAATGTCTTCTTGGTTTTCGACGATTTCACCAAAGCCCGGAACTTCAAACAGACCAAACCATTCAATACCGCGACCGTCAGCAGTTGAGATCATATAGCCGCTGACCATTATAGCAATTAATAATAAATACAAGGTGATATGTCCAGCTTTGGCCGCATGCTTTTCGATTGGCTTAGTTGAAAGAGAGCTAGGTGTCGGAGAAGCCACTAGCCAACCCAATCGAAATAGCGTCAGAGCAAATAAGGTAAGACCAAATGATTTATGAAGATCAGGAGCTGTGCGATACCACTCACTGTAATAATTTAAATCGACCATCCAATAGCCAACGGCAAACAAACCAATAACAGCTACCGCACTGACCCAATGAACAATAATATGAATCCAACCAAAATTTGTATCACTGTTTTTTAACATTGCTCGTACCTTCTTATGATGCGTTTTGTTAAACCGCTCTTAAATTTGATGAGATAAGTTTAACTTTAAAAAAACTAAAGTAAATTGATAAAAATTGCACAAACCTTTCTATTTTTTAGAAGTAATAAACGTCTATCTGTAACTTAATTCAAGCGCTTTTGGTCTGGCCAAGTTGATGAAACGGGTAAAATTGTTTTCAGTGTCTATCTAGATAAAAGCCCACAAATGTGGGCTTCTTAATGCTATTGACGAAAATATAAACCTATTTCTTGCGACTTTTTGTCAGTTTCTTCGCTTTCTTTTCTTTTTCTTTTAATACTTCATTTATAAAGCTCTTACGGCCAAACTGACGGGTGATAATACATTTGTCTAAATCAAAACCACGGGCAGGGCAGTATTCACGGCCATAAAAGATGATTTGTAAATGAAGGTCGTTCCATTTTTCTTTTGGAAAGAGTCGCTTGGCATCACGCTCGGTTTGCTCGACGCTTTTGCCGTTAGTCAAACCCCAGCGGTACATCAAGCGGTGAATGTGGGTATCAACTGGGAAGGCAGGAACATCAAAGGCTTGTGCCATAACAACGGATGCGGTTTTGTGACCAACGCCAGGCATGGCTTCCAAAGCTTCAAAGTCTTTTGGCACTTCACCACCGTGTTGTTTAATAATCATGTCTGATAAGTGCCAAATACCTTTAGATTTCATTGGTGAAAGGCCACAAGGCTTGATGATGGCTTGGATCTCTTCTATAGACATCTTGACCATATCGTATGGATTGTCGGCCTTAGCAAAAAGCTTAGGCGTTATTTGATTAACGCGCTCATCGGTACACTGTGCCGATAATAATACCGCAACCAATAAAGTGTATGGGTCAGTGTGATCAAGAGGGATAGGCACTTCAGGGTATAAGTCTTCAAGAATGTCGATAATGGCCTGAACTTTCTCTTTTTTACTTATTGTAGATTGTAACTCTGTCATATTTACCACTCTGTTTGTCGGCGCTATCGCGACTCATTACCCAACGGTAGTGACACGTGCTCGTTCGACTTTCTTTTCTTTTTTCTTTTGTTTTTGGGCTTGTTTAGCATCAATGACATTCTTGATGGCGATGATTAAACCCATGCCAATAAATGCACCTGGCGGTAAGATAGCCAATAAAAATTGTTGTTCGAATTCAAAAATTTGAATTGTCATATCTGTTGCCCAGTCACCAAATAATAAGTGTGCACCATCAAACAAGGTGCCTTGACCAATGATTTCACGTGCACCGCCCAATAAAACAAGTACAGCGGCAAAACCTAAACCCATCATTAAACCGTCAACGGCCGACTCAACTGGGCCATTTTTAGAAGCAAACGCTTCGGCACGGCCAATAATCGCGCAGTTAGTTACGATAAGGGGAATAAAGATCCCCAGTGACAAATAAAGACCAAACGTATAAGCGTTCATTAGCAATTGAATAATAGTTACAAAGGACGCAATGATCATAATGAACACTGGAATACGAATTTCTTTTGTGACCCACTGTTTCACTAAGCTGACAGTTAGGTTAGAAACAACCAAAACCAATAAGGTTGCTATCGCTAAACCTAAGGCATTGATAAAGGTGTTGGTGACGGCTAATAGAGGACACAAGCCAAGTAGCTGAACAAGTGCAGGGTTATTGGTCCACAAGCCGGAGCGAATGATTTCTTTCCAATCAGTGGCTGGCAGTGATTGTTGTTCGATGTTTTCATCGTCAATGTCTGCTGTATTGTCGACAGGAGAAGTCGTTTGTGTGGTCATTTAGCTGTCCACCTTTTCATCAATAGTTGGTGCTAGTTCTTCACTTGCCTCTGGTATAGCAGGGGCTTCAATCGCGCAATCATTTGGTGCGTCAAATAAGTTTTGGAATTCGGTTGAAGCATAATAAGTGCTAACACGCAGTTGGTTTACAATGGCTCTAGGCGTAATGGTTGCGCCAGTAAATTGATCGAACTGGCCTCCATCTTTTTTGATGAACCACTTAGGATCAGTGTCAGATTGGATTTTTTTATCGTTGAAAGACAATACCCAGTCCGATTTAGACAATTCAATTTTATCACCAAGGCCAGGTGTTTCTTGGTGTTCAAGAGTACGAACACCCTGAACAATGCCTTTAGCATCGACAGCAGCAATCATATTGATTTTGCCATTGTAGCCGTTAGGTGTTTGAGATTGGAAAATAACAGCATATGGCTTATTTTCTTTTGTCGCACGGTACACGGTTACGGCCTTATCTGTGCCGGTCAGTTGTGAGTCATTGACGATAGTACAGTTATATAAAGGGTTATTATCAAAACGGGACTTGTCTAATACTTGGGTAAGTTTATTCAGGACGTTTTGTTGTTTTTGTAGCTCGATAACAGGTTTTGTCAGTAAATGCGTGAGTGCGACAAAAAAGGTACACACTGCTGCGAATGCAGTCAGTAACAGGGCATTTTTCTTGGTTGTTAACAAAGTTGTATTTGCAGATACATTCCTTGCGTTTTCGCTATCAGGCATTTGTTCTTCAGCGGAAGTTTGATTTTTTGATTGATGATCAGACATGAGAATACCTATTAACCTTGCTTACGCGAATGGCCGTAAACGCGTGGCTGAGTATAGTGATCGATTAGAGGTACACACATATTGGCGAGCAATACGGCAAAGGCAACGCCATCCGGATAACCGCCCATATGACGAATAATAAATACCAAGAAGCCAATCATGGCACCAAAAATTAAACGACCTTTAGGTGTTGTCGATGCTGATACAGGATCAGTCGCAATGAAAAATGCGCCAAACATGGCTGCACCAGTAAATAAATGCATCGTTGGCGGATAAGTCATATCAGGTGAGACAGCGATACTTATGAACGAGCAAGCAAATAAAGCGCCCAACATGCCCACAGGGATGTGCCAACGGATAACACCTTTGAGAATTAACCAAATGCCGCCAAGTAAATAACCAAGGTTGATCCACTGAGAAGCCACTCCACCATATTCACCGTAAATAGGCAGGTTTAGAATTTCAGTCGCGGTTTGTTGTTGACCCACTGCGTTTTTGAAGTGATCAAGTGGCGTGGCCATGGTTGAACCATCCACTAAAGTTCGTAGCTGTTCGATGCTGTAACCTTCAACGCTAAAGCCAGTAAAGACGACATACAAGGCATCCATAAAACCCATTTGGTTTAGCATTAACTCTTGAGGCGGCAGCCAATTGGTCATCGCCACAGGGAAGGAAATAAGTAATACGACATAACCTGCCATTGCAGGATTAAATAAGTTAAAACCGAGGCCACCGTAGAGTTGTTTGACGAGAATAATGGCAAAACCGACACCAATCACACTGACCCACCACGGAGCCAGAGATGGGATGCTGAGAGCCAATAACAGACCTGTTAAAATAGCAGAGCCGTCAGACAGGGTACGACGAACTTTCTTTTCACGAAGGCTTAAAATCAATGCTTCTGCTGCTACTGCAACGGCGATACACAAGACTAATTGTATCAATGTACCCCAGCCAAAAAAGTACATTTGGGCAAGTAGACCAGGAATAGTCGCATAACAGACGGTACGCATGACTTGATTCGTTGTCATACCCATCGCACCGTGTGGCGAGCTTTTAAAGATGTTTGAAAATAACGACATCTGGATTATTTACCTTCTGCTTTTTTTGCTTTCGCTTTGGCAATCGCGGCGGCAACTTTTTCTTTGCGAATCTGTTCTGGTGTTTTTGCTTCAGCGTTATCATCGGAAGTGCTGGCAGAGTTGTCTGCGTTTGATCGCTGTTGCTCTTGTGCCTGTTTTTCTGCTTTCTTGGCTTTTGCCCGAGCGATGGCTTCTGCGACTTTATCTTTTCTTGCTTGCTCTTCTGGAGAAATTTCAGGTTTAGTTGCCTTTGATGACTGCTCTTTAGTTTGTTCCTGACGTTCTTCTGATGAAGGTGAAGTATTGTTCGATTTGGCTTCTTCTGCGGCCTTAGCGGCTTTTTTAGCTTTGGCACGAGCAACGGCTGCGGCGACTTTGTCTTTTTGAGACATTGACGATTCTGATGCAGAATCTTGAGCGTCTGTTGCTTGCGAAGAGTCTTTTTCTTTGGCTACTTCAGCAGCTTTGGCGGCTTTCTTCGCTTTAGCACGAGCAAGCGCCGCGGCGACCTTGTCTTTCTGTGACATTGGCTCTTGCGCTGAAGCCTCTGTATTTTGAGCGACCTCGTCTTTTACCGTTTCAGACTTCTGTTCTTTTTTGGCTTTTGCACGAGCTAGCGCGGCGGCAATTTTGTCTTTCGCGCCGGTGTCTTTTTCCATCGCTTTAGCACGCTTTTCTGCTGCCGCTTTGTGTTTCTCAAGACGTTCTTGTTTTTCACGCTCAAGTCGAGCTTGGCGTTGCTCAAAACGAACTTTGGCTTTTTCGGACTTGATGCGTTCTTGCTCGGCTTCTCTAATTTCCGCTTTACTAGAGCGGTAATATTGAACGAGTGGAATTTGGCTTGGACATACATAAGCGCAGGCACCACACTCGATACAATCAAAGAGGTTGTACTCTTCTAGTTTCTCGTGATCTTTTGCTTTCGCGAACCATTGTAACTGTTGCGGTAACAAATCTGCAGGACACGCATCTGCACACAAGCCACAACGAATACAGGCCTGCTCTTCTCCTTGTGGAGGCAGTTTGTAAGAAGATGGCGCGAGAATACAATTGGTGGTTTTAACCACTGGCATGCTTGGGTCTAAAATCGCAAAGCCCATCATAGGGCCGCCCATGATCACGCGTTGTTCTTGTTCTGGCTCGAAACCGGCAAACTCTAATAAATCACTCACTGGGCTGCCTAGTTTAGCCCACACATTTTGTGCCTTGTTCACGCGCTCACCGGTAATGGTGACGACGCGTTGAGTCAGAGGCAAACCATCAATTACCGCTTGTTTTACGGCAAATGCGGTTCCAGTATTTTGCATGACAATTCCCAAGTCAGCCGGAATACCACCACTTGGAACTTGTAATCCTGTTAAGACTTGGATCAGTTGTTTTTCGCCACCAGAAGGATATTTAGTCGGTACAACTCGCACTTCAATATCATCAAATTGACTTGTTGCCGCTTTCATCGCAGCGATAGCTTCTGGTTTATTGTCTTCAATACCAATCAATACGACTTTAGCATTGACAATATGTTGTAAAATTTTGGTGCCGGTTACGATATCCGTAGCGTGTTCACGCATGAGCGTGTCATCGGCAGTAATATATGGCTCGCACTCGACCGCATTGAGAATAAGGACATCGATGTCTTTTTTCGGGTGCATTTTGATGTGGGTAGGGAAGCCTGCACCGCCCATGCCACTGATACCCATTTGTTTAATTTGGTCAATTAGGGTGTCTTTATCTGCGTTTTGCCAATCACTGAGCGGTTTTGGATCTACACTTTGCTGAACGTCGTCAGCGTCAATAATTACCGTCATTTCTGGTTTTGCAGAAGGGTGTGCCGACACATGAGGGGCGATTGCACTGACCTTTCCTGAAACAGGAGAGTGTACCGGAACTGTCATAGTTAGGTTGGCACCCGTCAATGCTTGGCCTGTTTTAACGGTGTCACCGACTTTTACAATAACATCATCGGTCGAGCCGATATGTTGTTTAACGGAAACGTAATAACGTTTTAACAACGGCATAGTTGCGATAGGTAACTCGTTGGACAGAGACTTTTGTTCTGGCGGATGAATGCCTCCAGGAAAATCCCAGATCTTTTGTCTTTTAACTTGCTCTAGTAGACTTAATTCGGATTGCAAAACGTTACCTAACTCTTAATTTACATTCTTAACTGGGATTAGCGGTTCATTCCATTTCCAATGGGTCATTGGACTCTGTACTGGAACCATATCAATACAGTCGACTGGGCAAGGGTCAACACATAAGTCACAGCCAGTGCACTCGTCTACGATTACTGTATGCATTACTTTAGATGCACCAACGATGGCATCAACCGGACAAGCTTGTATACACTTGGTACAACCAATACATTCATCTTCACGTATGTACGCAACCTTTTTAACGTCTTCTTCGCCATGAGCTTCATCTAGTGGCTTAGCGTCGACTCCCATCAAGTCGGCTAGGTGCTTAATCGTTGCTTCACCGCCTGGTGGGCATTTATTGATTTCATCACCATTGGCAATAGCTTCGGCGTATGGTTTACAGCCAGGATAGCCACATTGACCACATTGAGTTTGTGGCAGTAAATCATTGATTTGATCAACCAGCGGGTCCGCTTCTACTTTGAATCGTTCAGAAGCATACCCCAAGATGGCACCGAAAATAACGGCCAAAAGAGCTAAGGCGAGGAGGGCAAAAAGAACTGTATTCATTAAAACGACACCAATCCAGCGAAACCTAAAAATGCAAGTGACATAAGACCTGCAGTGATCATTGCAATGGCCGAACCTTTAAATGGAGCTGGGACATCCGCAAAAGCAAGTCGTTCGCGCATCGCCGCAAACAAAATCAATACTAACGAGAAACCAACGGCTGCGCCAAATCCGTAAACAATAGATTGGGTAAAGTTGTGCTCGGCGTTTACATTAAGAAGTGCAACACCTAATACTGCACAATTTGTTGTTATAAGCGGCAAGAAGATCCCAAGTAATCGATACAGTTTGGGGCTTGTTTTGTGGACAACCATTTCGGTAAATTGGACCACGACCGCAATCACTAAAATGAAAGAAATCGTACGCAGGAATTCAAGACCAAGCGGTTGCAAAATAAAGCTATTTATTAGGTAGCTAGACATCGACGCTAGGGTCAAAACAAACGTCGTCGCCATTGCCATTCCTATAGCCGTTTCGATTTTACTTGAAACTCCCATGAAAGGGCAAAGGCCCAAAAACTTTACCAAGACAAAGTTATTGACCAGAACTGTACTTATAAGAAGAAGGAAATATTCAGTCATCAGCGTCACTACCGTTATTTAATCCCGCTATTATCCTGTTTTATGTCTCGTTTAACAACATACGATTTGTAGGGAAATATGGGTTTATAAAAAAAGCGCCGAATTCGACGCTTTATCCATTATTTTTTGAACTGCGAGTAATAACAAGCCCGTTAAAGCGGGCCCGGTTTGCCAATATAATACCCTTGGCAACCATCGATAAATAGCTTTTCAAGAACATGTTTTTCTTCTTGAGTTTCAACACATTCCGCCAAAACGTTTACACCAATTCGGTGAGACAGATCAACAATCATCCGAATGAAGTACTGGTTATTCTTTTCATCTTCGATATCACGCGTATAGCTACCATCAAGTTTGATGAAATCTGGCTTAAGCTCTTGGAAAAACTTGAATGAAGTAATCCCGACACCGAACTTCTCTACCGTTACTCGAGAGCCAGCACGGTGGATCATGTCGATAAAGCGACGGCTTGAGTTAATATTTTGCTGTAAACCAAATTCAGAGATCTCAAATATGAGTTTTGTTGCAATGTTGGCTTCTTTCAATAAACGGCGTTCTAACCAGATCATGAACTGCTCGTTGTGAACAGAAGCTGGCGTAAGATTAATACCAAAAAACTTATCGGCCATGCTCTTGGTTTTGATCATGGTGAAGACTTTTTCAATAATTAAGCGGTCAATATCGACAACTCGGTTGAGTTTTTCAGCCATCGCGAGGAATGACGCGGTAGGAAGAACTTGTCCGTCTTCTGATTTAAATCGAGAGTAAACTTCTGTATAGGCTTTACTGCCTCGGTTGGCTGCTTGAATCGGTTGATATAACAATGTGACGTTGTCTTTTGCGATAACTTCATCAATGATCTGACGCCAATTTTGATTACCAAAAGCAGAAGTGGCACTTTGGGTAAGGTTCGAGTCTTTGTGAATGTGCCACGCATTAACGTGCTTGGTTTGAGCTAAACTGATCGCCGTATCCGCGGAGGCAAGCAGCTCACCCAGTGGCTTTTCTTTTGAATAGGTGACAATTCCCATGCTACCAATCGCTGGTAACTCTTCCGTTCGCATGAATTCATTCAAACGAGAATGAACCGTTTGTGCCATTGAGTCTGCTTCTTTGATAGTAATGTTTGGAATAACGATACCAAAGTCCGAGCCATTTAAGCGGTAAATATTCGCACCATTATAGGTATTGGCGACGGTAGTTAGGATTTGCGCCAATCCTTTAATGTACTTGTCACCTTCTTGATAACCTTTGCTCTGGTTAATGTGCTGTAGTTCGGTTGCACGAACCAACGCAAGCACACCGAATGGATTGGATTTGTCTGAATTAGTGACTTCAGTCTCAAAAAATTCGACAAATTTAGTTCGGTTAGGTAGGTCAGTGAGACTGTCTTTAAAGGCTTCTGACTTTAATTCACTGGCTGATTTTTCATATTCAGATAAGGTTGAATTAACAAACTTTCCAAGCTGCTTCAATGCCCCAACAGTAGAAGAGAATTGGACGGGGAAGGTCTTAAATGCTTGGCTTGCATCGATAGATTTGGTTTTAATGAATTGGCGTATAACGGTAGCAATGCTTTCAGATGCCTTGGTAAACGTAACCTTTATGTATGACTTAAATAAAAGGAAGTTTGCAAGTATAAGAATAAGTGGTAGTACAAACGCAGCGACAACGACTTTAAATAAAGGGGTAAGCAGCTTGTCGTGGTTTGAATGGAATTGAATAATTAAGGTTCCGCCATTGGCCGAAACGGTTCTTGGTACCGTATATAAATCAGTTGCTTTTAATAATTGGGCTAGGGCGGTTTGTTCAGTGAGGGGACGTGCAAAAGAATACAACTGGTTCCCATCTTGATCGCGAATAACAAGGAAGTCGAGCGGCAGCCCTGCTTTAATTTGCTGCGAAAGTAGCTTCGGGTCATCAGTCAGATTATTATCTGCCAATAGTTGCACTAATTTTGTATTTTCAATCTGTTGGTGTTCAATCAATCCTGACACAGTGATTAAACTGGCAACGACCAACACAAGGCCGATAAATATCCCGCTAACTATTTGAATGATAAGCAGATTTCTCAGCTTGTTCATTGATGCTCCTTGGCTAAACCAACTAAATTCCTGACTATTGTGAAAATGAATCAGACGACAGTAATTGTTTAAGTAAAATGATCTTACTTATTAAATCAGAAAAATTTAGTTAAATAAACAATTTAGAATGGATACTTAGATACTGATAAGAATAGTATAGATAACGTAGTTGCTGTGTAAACTTTAAATAAAACGGCACACTAATACTACACGGCTTTCTTTATTATTGGGCGAGTCTTAATCAAAGATGAGTAAAGTGACAAAGAGATTGAAGCGATATTGGCTCCCCCTCCCCGACTCGAACGGGGGACCTGCGGATTAACAGTCCGTCGCTCTAACCAACTGAGCTAAGGGGGAACAATGGTCGTTTATAAAGTGGCTCCCCCTCCCCGACTCGAACGGGGGACCTGCGGATTAACAGTCCGTCGCTC
>NZ_CEYNSH010000057.1:0-1811 GCF_982872775.1 Psychrosphaera sp.
GGCGAAAACGCTCAAGTCGGTCCATATGCTCGTTTACGTCCGGGTGCAGTCGTTTCAAACAAAGCCAAAGTCGGTAACTTCGTTGAAATGAAGAAGTCAGTGTTGGGCGAAGGTTCAAAAGCCAACCACTTCTCATACTTAGGCGATGCGACAATTGGTGCTGGCGTGAATATTGGCGCAGGTGTGATCACTGCCAACTACGACGGTGTAAACAAGTTCAAAACTGACATCAAGGACAACGCCTTCATTGGTACTAACTCAACGCTTGTGGCGCCAGTAACCATCGAAGAAAACGGCTTTGTTGCTGCGGGTTCAACCATCAACAAAAACGTCGGTGAAAATGGTTTAGCGATTGCGCGTGGCAAACAGCGCAACATTGATGGTTGGCAACGTCCAACTAAAGGCTAATCACAACGAGTTATAGCCGAGCCATTGCAATATTAAGCCGCTTCACTTTTAACTAAAGTCAGGCGGCTTTTTTTGTTTTAAAATGCTTTCTTTTTGTTCCGCTTTGTCTATAATACCTTTCGTTTCGAAACTTAACCGAAACTTCAATTTATCTAACTTTACTCGCTCAACGCAACTCGGATGCTTAAGTAATATGGTTCAAAAACGCAATACTCAGTCACGCAGACGTGCCATTGTCGAAAAGGTCAATGCGTTTCAAGAAGTATCTGTTGAACAGTTAAAAGCCGAGTTTAATACTTCAGAAGTTACGATTCGAAAGGATTTATCTGCACTCGAAGCCAACGGCTTATTGTTGCGTAAATACGGTGGTGCCGTCGCATTACCGCAAGAATCGTCCGAACTCACCGACACCGAAGTTTCAGCCAACAAACAAGCCATCGGTAAAGCCGCAGCGGCATTAATCAAAGACCACAACCGCATTGTCATTGATAGTGGCAGTACAACCTCCGCGTTGTTAACTCATGCCCAACATGTTCGTGGTTTGGTAGTGATGACCAATTCAATCTCAGTGGCCAACCGCATCTTAGAGCTCGAAAACGAGCCTACTTTGCTTATGACTGGCGGCACATGGGACGCACAATCTTATTCATTACAAGGTCAATTCGCCGAAAACATGCTCCGCGCCTATAATTTCGACCAAGCATTTTTAGGTGCTTCGGGTCTGGATGTCGAACGTGGCACAACCACCTTTAATGAGCTCACAAATTTGAGCAGGATCATGGCAGAGGTTTCTCAGCAGGTTATTGTGATGGCTGAGTCGGAAAAGTTAGAACGAAAAATCCCAAATTTAGAACTCGCGTGGGAACACATCGATATTTTAGTGACCGACGCGGGTATTGATTCAGAAAGCGAAGCAAAGATTGCGGCGCAAAATGTACAAGTTATAAAAGCTTAAGGAAATTTATTATGTGTGGAATCGTTGGTGGCGTAGCAGAACGTCATATCGTAAATATTTTATTAGAGGGTCTAAAACGTCTTGAGTACCGTGGTTACGACTCAGCAGGTGTCGCTCTTCTTGAAACTGACGGTCAATTAATGCGTGAGCGTGAAGTTGGTAAAGTACAGGCATTAGCAGACGCCGTTGCCGCTTCTGGCGTAAATGGAGTGACTGGTATCGCTCATACTCGTTGGGCAACACACGGTGGCGTAACTCAAAAGAACGCTCACCCACACATGTCTAACGAAGAAATCGCGTTAGTCCACAACGGCATCATCGAAAACCACGAAAAACTTCGTGAAGCGCTTAAAGCAAAAGGTTATACCTTTAACTCTGATACTGACACAGAAGTAATTGCTCACTTAGTAAACGAAAACCGCAAATCTTCAGCGTCTTTATTAGAAGC
>NZ_CEYNSH010000057.1:1911-14540 GCF_982872775.1 Psychrosphaera sp.
ACGGTAATGCCGTTGAGCGTGAAGTTAAAGAATCTGACATCACTCACGATGCAGGTGACAAAGGTGAATACCGTCACTACATGCTAAAAGAAATCCACGAACAACCAATTTCAGTTCGTAACACATTAGCGAACCGCATCAATGACGAAACCGTCATCGAAGAATACCTAGGCGAAAACGCAGCAGAAATTCTAAAAGGCATCGACCACGTTCAAATCATCGCTTGTGGTACATCTTACCACTCGGGCATGGTTGCACGTTACTGGTTAGAATCACTAGCAAACGTAAGCTGTAACGTCGAAATCGCGTCTGAGTTCCGTTATCGCAAGTCGTTTGTTCCAGCGAACTCGCTAATCGTAACGATTTCACAATCTGGTGAAACGGCAGATACATTAGCAGCGCTTCGTCTTGCTAAAGAAATCGGCTACAAAGCAAGCCTTTCTATCTGTAACGTACCTGGCTCATCGTTAGTACGTGAGTCTGACCTAGCCGTTATGACTAACGCAGGTGCAGAAATTGGTGTTGCATCAACGAAAGCATTTACGACTCAGCTAGTGGCATTATTAATGTTAACGGCAGCGTTAGGTAAGCAAAAAGGCATGACTGCTGAGCTTCAAAAGCAACTTGTTTCAGCACTATCAAGCCTACCAGCTAAGCTAGAAGAAACCCTTCTTATGTCTGACGGCATTCAAAAGCTAGCGGAAGAATTTGCTGACAAACACCACAGCTTATTCTTAGGTCGTGGCGATCAGTACCCAATCGCGATGGAAGGTGCGCTGAAGCTTAAAGAGATCTCTTACATCCACGCAGAAGCATACGCAGCCGGTGAATTAAAGCACGGCCCTCTCGCTCTAATAGACGCAGAAATGCCAATCATCGTTGTTGCACCAAACAACGAATTGTTAGAAAAGCTTAAATCAAACGTTGAAGAAGTACGTGCCCGTGGCGGTATCTTGTACGTCTTTGCTGATAAAGACGCATCGTTCAAGAGCGATGATACTATGCGTGTTATGGAAGTGCCTCACGTTGACGAATTGATTGCACCAATTGTCTATACAATTCCACTGCAGTTATTGAGCTACTACGTTGCTATCATCAAAGGTACTGACGTTGACCAACCTCGTAACCTAGCGAAATCTGTGACGGTTGAATAACATAGACTTTCTCGTCTAATTTTTTATCAACACTAAAGCGCTCTAATCAGAGCGCTTTTTGTCATTTACTAACAAACACAAACTCACCTCTAATCCACCAGCTTCACCATTTCTTAATGTGAGTTGGCCACTGTGTGCTGCCATGGCTTTTTTGGCAATCGCCAGTCCTAGTCCGGCACCACCTGATGAGCGTGTACGTGACTCACTGTGGCGATAGAAAGGCTCTGCTAACTTTTTCAATAGATGTTCTGGTACACCCGGGCCATCGTCGCTGATGACGATTTTTATTGAGTTATCCTGTTGGTGTACTCGAACATTTATCTTGAGTTTGGCGTGACGAATCGCGTTTCGTAAGACATTATCAATGGCACTGACCACTATCTTTTGATCGACATGGACTATGGCCAAAGGCAATGCTTCAACATGCATCTCCTTACCTACACTCTTTGCTTCAAACTCGGCGTCTTGAAGTGTTGGTGTCATAAGATCAGAAATAGAGATGTCATCCTTCTCAAGGTGTTGTTGGCGATTTTCTAAACGCGACAACATGAGGACCGAACCTATCATTTCATCGAGTGTGGTCGCCTCTTTTTCAATCCTATCTAGATAACCCCGGCGTTTACTTTCATCCGCCTCTTTGGCAAGTCCCGTCGCCAAAGACAAACGAGTTAATGGCGATCGCAGTTCATGTGAAATATCAGCTAACAAGCGTTTTTGACTGCCCATTAAGCTTTCCAGTTGCTCGGCCATTTTATTAAAATCTAATATCAGCTCGCCGAGTTCATCGTTACGACTTTGGTGCTTGTTTACTCGACTATTGAGCCGACCTTTACCAATGTCATTGGCGCTGTCTCTCAATGCCTTAATTGGCGACACTATAGAACGACTAAATAACCATGCAAATAATAATGACATCACAACAGGTACAGCCATTTTTACCCAAACAGGCAGTAGCTTTAGCTTGATGAATAACGGTGGGTCTCTGATTAGCTTAACTTCATATAACAAGTAGTCACCCGTTCTTAACGGGACGACAATCGGACCATATGCATGAAAATGTTCGGTCATCAGTGCATGAGGGTATTGAGTGTCGATATTATTCAAAACCGACAAGTCAATGTGTTCAGGCAGAGGTCTGCTTGCTACTGACAAGTTGGCGGTTGGGCCTTGAAGATATAAGTATCGACGTTTCGATGAAGCGTGTACAAGTCTTTTGAGTTGCCGTTGGCTTGGCTTTCCAACGGTGGTTCTTGATAAAAACAATGATATCTTTTTGAGTTCTTTTACCTTGTATCCCTTAAGTGGTTTGTCGACAACGTCGACAAAACTCAACGAGCTGATCAATAACAAAAGAACAATGGTGGCGACAATCGACAACCAAAAGTAACTAAATACCTTTAGAACTAAATAAGGTTTAAATTTTTTCATTACGTTTACTACCCATTTCCGACAACGACATAGCCCGCACCACGAACCGTTTTGATTCGCTCACTAGGTGTGTACTCGGCAATTTTTTTACGTAAGTTACTGACATGCATGTCGATAGATCGGTCATACTGAGCTAATCGGCGGCCCAACACGTCTTGGCTTATGCTTTCTTTACTGACAATACTGCCCGGCTCTTTAAGAAGTAATTGTAAAATTTCGTACTCAGTACCAGTGAGATTAAGAGCATGGCCCGCAACTAACACTGTCCGGCTGTGGGTGTTCACTACGATTTCTTCAAAGCAGATTTTGCCGTTATCACTTGGCTGGGTTAACAAGTCAACACGACGAACCATGGCCTTTACTCGAGCCAGTAATTCTCTGTGGTTAAAGGGTTTGGGAATATAGTCATCTGCACCAACTTCTAACCCATAAATTCGGTCGAAGTCTTCCCCTTTGGCGGTCAACATAATAACCGGGGTTGACTTGGTTTGACGGAGTTTTTGCAACACTTCAAACCCATCCATGCTCGGCAACATTACATCGAGTAATATCACGTCGTAATCCGCTTCAGTGGCTTGTGATAAGCCCTCTTTACCATCATGGCTAGTGGTGACACTAAATTCATTAGATTCTAAATAATCTCTTAATAACTGAGTCAGCTCGGTATCATCGTCAATAACCAGTACGTGTTTAGCGGTCATAGGAAAGGTCTCTTTACTTCTTTGTCTAAACCAATAGTAAAAAAATCAAGGTAACATTGAATCTATATTTACACTACTTTGCAGTCCGTTGGCGTTTATTTGCATTGTATTGGCTAAAGTGAAAAACGAATCCGCTGAACTTAATTCCAGTAAACGTTCAGCAACTTGTATAGCCAACTTTGGAGTCATCAAAATGAAACCAACTATTATCACCTCTCTAGTAACAGGCCTCCTGTTAGTCGGAGCGCTAAGTACACAACCTGCTATTGCAGGACCTGAGTTTATTTCTTCACCATTGCTTAAAGAGCGTGTCGCTAAGCGTCTTCAACTATCTGAAGATCAGAAAGAACAAATTAAGAATATAATCGAAAACACTCGAAATGCCCGAAGTGCTGAAATCAACGAACTAAAGTCATTACACACTCAATGGCGTAACTTGCAAAAAGAAAGCGATGTTAATGAAGCTGAACTTCTTGCAATTGCAAAACGACAAGGTGAGCTGAAAGCCGCATTAAAAGTTGAAAAACTAAAGGTCCGTAAAGAAATTGCTCTAGTACTTAACGAAGAGCAAAAACAAAAGCTGGCTAAGTTTAAGGAAAAGCGTAAAGAGAAACGAAAAGAAAAACGCAAACATAAAGGAATGCACAAAATGTACGGTGATCAAGGCTAGCCTGTTTTAACTACCGAACCTAAGGTGATTATCCGAGAACAATGTAGCCCCTCATAAACCACCTAGACTCACACTCACAAAGCGACATTTGACTCTGTGAGTGTGATTTCTTATTTATTGGCAGTAACACCTAGGTCCGCAAATTTGCTAGATAGAATTGAGTAACTTATTTTTGAGATGAAATAAGGACCAACTCTTTTTGTGGTGGTGTTAAGAAACGAGCGCCAGATGGTTCAATCACTACCATTTCTTCAACCGAAATCGTTTTAGTTAGAGAAGCATCTGCTTTATACGGCCAACTATAAAAGCCATCAAAAGAAAACGTCATGCCGACATCTAGTGCTTTTTCACTGGCTGAGCGCACACCTAAATTAGGTCCTGTGTCGTGAGCGACATAACCTACGGGATGTCCTGTACTCCAGATTACTGGTAAAGACCCAACACGTTTCATTATTTCTTTTTGGGCTTTGTTTACCGACTCACCTGAAACTCCGGGCTTCATCGCATCAAATGCCGCTTTCCCGCCTTTTAACGCATTTTGCCAAGCATATTTTATGTCAGCTGGCGCTTCTGTTTCGCCAGGCTTTAATACATATGCAAATCGTTGAACATCTGTGACCCATTGATCGAATACTTTTATGCCAAAATCAATTTGAATCACATCACCAGGTTGAATAACACGATTAGTTGGATGTGAATGACCGCGATCAGGCCCTGAGTTTACGGCTGGGTTTTGACTTGGAGACCACGCATCCTGAAGGCCTGCTTCAGCAATCTTATTATCTAAAAAGTCAGCAACATCTTTATCTGTTGTCACCCCAGGAATCACTTGTTGATAAGCCTCATACTCCCAGCGAGACGTAACCGCAGCCGCCTTCGCCATAATCTCAACTTCCACCGGCAGTTTACGTGCTAGCCAGTGATAGATGATATTTTCTGCCGAAACTAACTCAACAGCTTGTTTGGAGTAAGATTTGAGAGCCTTACTAAGCTCGAGGTATTGGGTATGACTAAGGCCATCAGCTTGTGGATTGTCGGTAAAACTGTTAACAGCAATACTCGATGGTTTTAATGACGTACTTAAATACTTAGCCGTATGTTTAATAGCACTATCACCTTTATCCACGTCAATGACTTTGTCGAAGGTTTTTAATTCCTTAAGGGCCGTAGACTCACTAACTGGTGAAAAAATCGTAGAGCTGACACTTTCCCCTTGCTTAGCAAATAAAATTACTGCGGTACCACCAGCGTTTTCACAACCTACGTGTTTGGCTAAAGGATCATTGTCATTTTCACGGCAAACCACCAGCCAAAGGTCTTGTTCGGCCTTTGCCATCGCCTGTGGTAACAACTTTTCTACTCGTTGTTTACGTACCTCTGGCCAAGGAGAAGTTGTTTTAAAGTAGTCTAAGTATTCATTGACTTGACTCGCACTTGGCACCTCATTGGCTAATGAGTGACTACTTATCGCTACCATTGAAAATAAACCGGCTAATGCCAGAATTCGACCTGATTTCCCCGCTTTTTTTAGCATAATCCTTGTCCTCGAAGTTAATTTATTTTGTTATTTACATACAAACGCCTGATGTAAAAGTTGAAAATGTGCAGTAGTTATTAATTCGTCCGTCGGCTTGATTCTGTGGTTACTCAGCGTGACCTGATATAGCCGGTCATATTCCGATTCGTCGATTTGAGGTAGTGTTTTATTTGCTAAAAAACCGGCTACAACATTGGTTGTGTTGCTATGCCCGACAATTAGCGCCGTTTGTTCACGAGATTTTACCGTTTGGCTAAAGACCTCAAGTTGTCTCGGGTCATAGCCTTTTATCTCGAGGTTTTGTGAGTCAGCAATGGCTTTGGCTGTGCCCTGAGTTCGCTTGTAGTCAGTCGAATAAACCGCCTCAAGTTCAACACCCTTTAATATATCTGCTAACTGGCTTGCGCGCTCTTGCCCACATTGCGTCAAAGGTGGGTTTCTTTTATCTGCAGCATCTTTTTGTTTTTCGGCGTGTCTTACTAGATAAATCGTGTATGACGAAGTTGAGAAGGTCGCATAATCGCTTTTTGCGCTGCTCATAAATGGTAATACTGATATACCTAATAAAACTGAGCAAAACCAAGTGGTTCCTTTTTTTAGCATCTTATTTCTCATTAATTTATTGTTATTTATGGTCTTTCTAGCTGTTAAAAACGTAAAACCACTACTATCTTTATTCCATCATATTCCATTGATAAGGGAGAAAAGTCAAAATGGTAAAAGCATATGCAGCCCCAGAGGCGAACGCGCAACTTACTGAAATGGATATCGATATTGGCGAAGTCGGCCCAGAGGACGTACTCATCGATGTTGACTATTGTGGTATCTGCCACTCCGATCTGTCCATGATCAACAATGAGTGGGGAATGTCGCAATACCCTCTTGTCGCAGGACACGAGGTCGTTGGTACCGTCAAAAAAGTTGGTGAAAATGTCTCCAATTTATCCACTGGGCAAGTTGTTGGATTGGGCTGGCACTCTGATTATTGCCAAACATGCTCAAGTTGTGGCACTGGTGATCAAAACCTATGCTCTTCAGCTGAGTCTACGATTATTGGACGACACGGCGGTTTCGCCGAACAAGTCATAGCCAATCAACAAGCGGTGATTCCTCTACCTGAAGGCATGGATAAAAAAGTGGCCGGGCCGCTATTTTGTGGTGGTATTACAGTCTTTAACCCAATGGTTCAATTTGATATTAAGCCGACGGATAAGGTGGCTGTCATCGGTATCGGTGGCTTGGGGCACTTGGCATTGCAGTTCTTAAATGCATGGGGTTGTCAGGTTACCGCCTTTACCTCTAGCGAAAATAAAGTGAAAGAAGCCAAATCGCTTGGCGCACATGACACAATCAACTCCAGAGACGAGAAAGAAATAGAACAAGCGGCTGGCCGTTTCGATTACATTTTATCAACGGTCAATGTAAAGCTTGACTGGAACCTCTACATCTCAACGTTAAAGCCAAAAGGCCGACTTCATTTTGTTGGAGCAACGCTCGAGCCCTTAGATGTTAGCGTGTTTGGTTTGATGGCTCAGCAACGTTCGATTTCGTCGTCGCCCGTTGGAAGTCCTGAAACAATTAGAACCATGCTGGATTTTGCAGTACAGCACGACATTAAACCCCAAGTTGAAATGTTTAAGTTTAGTGACATCAACAACGCTATTGAACATTTAGACGAAGGAAAAGCGCGTTACCGTGTTGTCTTAGAAAGATAAAGGTATAAATAAGATGAAGACCGAGAGGGCTACCCTACTCGGTCTTTTTTTACCAAAATTTTTGCGCCTAGTTTATTACGCAGAAATATGTTTTTCGAGGTTCGAACTCTCTACATTGGACAATTTAACTTCGGTGCAGAATTGTTCGAAAAACTCTTCTTTTGGCAATGGTTTGGAAATGTAATAGCCTTGGACTAAAGGACAGCCATGGTCGCGTAACCAAGATAATTGCTCCTTGTTTTCGACCCCTTCAGCGACTATTTCTAACCCTAAATTGCCCACCAAATCTATAATCGACGAGACCAATACTTGGTGTTTCTTATCTGTCAGTACAGGGTCGATAAATGACTTATCTAATTTCACTGTATTTACTTCAATACGGCTCAAGTAGCTTAATGACGAATAACCGGTTCCAAAGTCATCCAAGGCCAAACTCACGCCTTTTTGATAGAGCTGAGTCAGTGAGTTGGTGACAATATCGTTGTTAGTCAAAAGGACACTTTCTGTTAACTCTAATTCTAGCGAACGCCCTGCAGGTAACGATTTGATTAGCTTGTTGATATAGTGAACTAACCCTTCGTCTTCCAATTGTTTTATAGACAGATTTACCGCTAGACTAAACTCTGCAGGTAATTCGCTCGAACACAAAAACTCAGCAGCTTGGTCCAATACCCAATAACCCAGCTCAACGATGTCCCCTGTAGTCTCGGCAATAGGGATAAACTCGACCGGACTTATCGGCCCAAATTCACTACTGTGCCAACGAAGTAATGCTTCAGCGCTTTTTACGACTTGATGTTCTACACAGTACTTAGGCTGGTAATAGAGTTCAAATTCACCCAAGCGTAGCCCTGGCACAATGGCTTTGCTCAAACTCAAATGGTTAACTAACTTTGAGGAAATATTAGGTGAGTACTCAATTACGTCTCGGCTACCGTTACTGTACGATTGATTCATTGCTGTCATGGCATGAAACGTAATGTTTTCAAGCGTGGCTGACTCGGCAGGATATAAAGCAAAACCAATACAAACCTGAACAGGATCGCTTTTTCCTAGGTAGGTTAAATGTGTATCGAATGCTCGACGAAAAGCGTCAGCTCGGACTCTGCCTTGTGCACCCAAGCCGCCAATCATAAACTCGCCCATACCGATGTGACAAACTTGTTCAGCAGACTGTTTACAATTTAAAAGACGAAGTGCACAGGACTTTAATAACTCATCTGCAACACGTTTGTTTTGACTGGCGTAAATATTTTGTGCGTCTTTCACTTTGAGTGATATGACGTAGGCATTGTCATCAATTTTTAATTCATTGATAAAGGAATTAGTAAAGCCGTTAAAGTTAAATAGCCCAGTAACATTATCTTGGACTTTTTCTTGCTCTAGAGCAGACAGTTTTAGTTTGCTTTGGTCCAACGCATCTTGATTGTCATTGGACCGGATATTGTAAAGGGCCATACGGTTATATTTAACGAATAAATAGCAAACACCAACCATCAGCGTACACAAGGTAAAGAGACCGCTTTGTTGTGGCTCTGCAAAGAGTAACACACCAATCACAGTCCCTGTAAAAACAATAGTGGGATTGAGGACAGCCAGTGGGACACAATTACTAAAAATAGGTAACGGAAGTGCTATAACCACGAACATCATCAGTGCAAAGGTGAGTTCGGACCACCCTGTTAACGTAGGTAAAACAAGCAGTGGCAATAACATCCAGCCAAGAGCAACAGATAAAAAACCTCTAATTACTTTCCAGGTCCAATCGGAGAAGTTCTCTGTTGTTGGCTTGTTTCTTTGGCCCACTAAAGTGAATTGAAGGCGACTATAAACCAGTGTCATTAGTGCCAACCAACCGAGCAAAAAAACGGCACTCAGCTCAGACATAAATAAAAAAGCAAACGCTAAGCTAGCGGCAATGCCCAATAAGGGAATACCTCGAAGATCGTTAAATAAATTTAGTGCTAGTCCATAACGAAAATATTTAGATTCAATTCTTTTTAATACCAGCATCCCTTACTCCATATGTACCAATTTGATACTAAAGCTATTGTGCGATAACGACCAACAACCGACAATCACGTGTGGATGCCAATTTGTTACGAAATGTTACGGTTTTTGACAATCTGGGGTTTGCTTACTCTTTTTATAGAGAGGCAGAGTCTTTGTCAAATTATCAGTAAGCTTGTTTATTCGAGTTTCGTGCGAAGGGTGAGTCGACATAAACTCAGGTGGTGAGCCTCCGCTTGCTTTTGCCATATTCTTCCACAGCTTTACTGCGGCGCGAGGATCGAATCCCGCCTGTGCCATTAGATCTTGGCCAATAATATCTGCCTCACGTTCATGAGCACGCCCATACGGCATTAATACGCCATACTGTACGCCAAGACCTAAGCCCGCCATCACCATACTTTGAGTTTGAGCATCTTGACTAGAGAGGCCGACATTAATGACCTGAAGCCCTGTTTGCGCCAACGAGCTTGAAGACATTCTTTCATTTGAATGATTAGCAATGACGTGACCCACTTCGTGTCCCATGATTGCAGCTAGCTGATGCTGATCTTCAGTTACGTTCAAAATGCCAGTATAGACACCTATTTTTCCACCCGGCAACGCAAAGGCATTGATTTGCTCAGAATCAAACAACACGACCTCCCAATCGCCTTTGTGAGACTCTTTGCTGACAAATGGCGTAATTGAATCTGCGACACACTGAACAAAACGGGTTAACTTTTTGTTTTTACTGATAGGGATTTGCTGCTTCATTTCATCAAAGGATTGGGCGCCCATTGTCGCCATTTTTTGCTCTGAAAAAAGAGTAATTTGGCTTCGGCCAGTTGGCGACTTTGCACACCCTGACAAAACGGACACAGTTAACACCAAACACATCAATGTTGTTTTTTTAAACACAATAAAACCCCTTTTTCTTTAACAAATTCGCCATTTAGTAGTCTATTTGGCCACATCTAAAATACTCATGCAACAACCCAAAATTGCAAACTGTTGTTTTTATTACACTTTTTAAAAGATTAACGATGTGCCCGAATTTTGCTTTAAACCATACCAGTATTGAACAATACATAAGTATATACGTTAGAACATAATGATAAAAAAGGAAAAATTGTGAAAAAGTTATTTTTGGCGGGAATCATGACAACACTTTTATCAGGCTGTGTTATTCATGTCGGTCACGCAAAAGAAGCAAACCTTCGTTTGAGTGAGACTTTGTCTGTCGATTCTGATGGCATTAAAAGGCTCGTAGTAGACAGTGGTGCAGGAGGTTTGTACGTTAAAGGTGACGAATCAAATACAAGTATAAACGTAGAGGCCGATATTAGAACCGATAAAGAGGAAAACGTTGACCTCACACTCGTTCGCCGCGGTGATACTGCCTACTTGAAAGCCTCGTTCCACTCAACAATGAATTGGTGGAAAGGCAACTCACCGTATATCGAATTGAATATCAACGTTCCTGAGTCAATTGAGTTAGAAATAGACGATGGTTCGGGCGATATTGAGATAGATAATATCAAAGCAGGCGTATCTATAGATGATGGCTCTGGTGGTATTCAAATTACCAATGTCAAAGGCGATATAGAAATTGAAGATGGCTCAGGTGAGATAAGTATCAATAATGTAATTGGCAACATTGAGCTTGAAGATGGTTCGGGTGATATTCTTATCAATCAGGTCACAGGACTTGTTGAAGTTGATGACAATTCCGGCGACTTAGTTGTCAAAAATACCGATGACAATGTAGTTATTGAAGATGGCTCTGGCGATATTTTTGTTAAAAATACCAAAGGATTAACGATCTTAAGTTCTGGAAGTGGTGACGTCGACATCAAAGAAATCGATGGCAAAGTGTCCATTGATTAATAGCCAGAGTAGCGAGCAACATTCTCACTTACTATAAATAAAACGTAAATATTAAGAGTATTAGACTATGAACATAATAAAAGCCCTAAGGTTCTTATTTATTCACATTATCGGTGGTGGCTTGGTTCTTTTGGGGATGATTTTTATCATCGTTCCAGGCCCCTCGCTACTCTTACTGATCCCTGGTTTGTTTATATTAAGTTATGAGTACGACATCGCTAGGCATTGGTTGAAGAAATGCCAAAAGATGTTGTCGGTCAGCAGCCGATGGCTGGATAGAAAAGTACGAAGCTTTAAAGCTTAAAACAAAAAAGGCTCCCGAAGGAGCCTTTTCAATAATCAGTTATGAATAACAGATTAGTCTAGGATTGATGCTACAACACCAGCACCTACAGTACGGCCACCTTCACGGATAGCGAAACGTAGACCTTCGTCCATCGCGATTGGAGCGATTAGCTCTACAACCATCTTGATGTTGTCACCAGGCATTACCATTTCTACGCCTTCTGGTAACTCAACTGCACCAGTTACGTCAGTTGTACGGAAGTAGAACTGTGGACGGTAACCTTTGAAGAATGGAGTATGACGACCACCTTCTTCTTTAGATAGTACGTATACTTCTGATTCGAACTTAGTGTGTGGGTTGATTGAACCAGGCTTCGCTAGTACTTGACCACGTTCAACTTCGTCACGCTTAGTACCACGTAACAATGCACCAATGTTCTCACCTGCACGACCTTCGTCTAGAAGCTTACGGAACATCTCAACACCTGTACAAGTTGTCTTTGTAGTTTCTTTGATACCTACGATTTCAACTTCGTCACCAGTATTGATGATACCGCGCTCAACACGACCTGTTACAACTGTACCACGACCTGAGATTGAGAATACGTCTTCGATAGGCATGATGAATGGCTTATCGATGTCACGCTCTGGCTCTGGGATGTATGAATCTAGTGCTTCTGCTAGCTCAACAATCTTGTCTTCCCACTCTTTCTCGCCTTCTAGCGCTTTAAGAGCTGAACCTGCGATTAGAGGTAGGTCGTCACCTGGGAATTCGTATTCTGAAAGTAGTTCACGTACTTCCATTTCTACTAATTCTAGTAACTCTTCGTCGTCTACCATGTCACATTTGTTCATGAATACTACGATGTAAGGTACACCAACCTGACGTGAAAGTAGGATGTGCTCACGAGTCTGTGGCATTGGGCCATCAGTCGCTGCTACTACTAGGATCGCGCCGTCCATCTGTGCAGCACCAGTGATCATGTTTTTAACATAGTCAGCGTGTCCTGGACAGTCTACGTGTGCGTAGTGACGAGTTGGAGTGTCGTATTCAACGTGTGAAGTTGAGATTGTGATACCACGCTCACGCTCTTCTGGAGCATTATCGATTTGTGCGAAGTCACGTGCTTCACCACCGTATACTTTTGCAAGTACGTTAGTGATTGCTGCAGTTAGTGTAGTTTTACCGTGGTCAACGTGACCGATTGTACCAACGTTAACGTGCGGTTTCGTACGTTCAAACTTTTCTCTTGCCATTTT
>NZ_CEYNSH010000058.1:0-4413 GCF_982872775.1 Psychrosphaera sp.
CAGGGGATTGAAAATCCCCGTGTCGGTGGTTCGATTCCGCCTCGAGGCACCATTTCGCTTCACTCAATAGCGCCTCTTGACGCATCGAACTTAGATTATAAAAACCATCCATGGTTTTTACCCTTCGGGCTAGCTAAAGCTATTCAAAATTGCTCCAGACAATTTTGTCCGCCTCGAGGCACCATTTTATCCCCATATTAAAAGTTGTCCTGATTTAAACACTCTCTTTTGTTCAATATGTTTAATTATATTCGCCCTTTGGTTATTTAGGGGATAAAACGGTACCTAAGGCAATCTCACGTTGCTGCGCAACGTTCGATTACTTCGCCCATCCTTGGACTTCGCCCTTCGGGCCAGCTAAAGCTGTTGGCAAATGCTCCGGGCATTTGCATTCCGCCTCGAGGCTCTGTTTCGCCCAAATCAATACCCCTGTGCTTGTCCGTCTTTACGCATTTCACTCGCGCCGTGGTAAACACCGGAGGTTAGGTCTTTTAAAATGGCTTGGTAGCCGCCGAATGGGCCGCTGGTAATGTGAACTTTGTGACCTTTTTTCTGTAGCGCTTTGACAACGTCAGCGCGCATACCACTTTCAAGCTCGAGTGTGCCGCCGTCTTGCATTCTGCCTTCCCATGTTGGTGATGTGGAACCTTTGTGGTGAAAACGCGCTGCATCACCTGCTTGCTGTACATTCATGCCAAAGTCGATGATGTTGGTGATCATTTGTACGTGCCCTTGAGGTTGCATCGCACCGCCCATGAGGCCAAAGCTGATGTAAGGTTTGTTATCTTTGGTGACAAACGCCGGAATGATGGTGTGGAATGGACGTTTGTTTGGAGCATACACGTTAGGGTGTGATTCAGTGAGTGAATATTGCGCGCCGCGGTTTTGAAAGATAAAGCCAAGACCATCTGCGACTAAGCCTGAACCCATGCCTCGATAATTACTTTGTATTAAGCTGACCATCATACCGTCTTTGTCGGCAACAGTGAGGTAAATGGTATCGCCTTCGATGAGCTTAGGGTCGCCGTGTTCAACTTGATGGGCGGCCTTTTTCATATCAATAAGTTTTGCTCGTTTTTGACCGTATTTTTCTGACAACAAGTAATCTAAGTCGATGTTTTGATATTGAGGATCAGCGTAAAAACGCGCTCGGTCTTCAAAGGCGAGCTTTTTGGCTTCCGCCATGACGTGTAGATAGTCTGCGCTGTTGTGCCCCATCTTTTTTAAGTCAAAATTTTCGAGCACTGTCAGCATTTGTAGCGCGGCAATACCTTGGCCGTTTGGTGGTAGCTCCCAAACGTCATAGCCTCTGTAATTGACTGAAACGGGTTCAACCCATGTGCTTGAATGCGAGGCAAAGTCGTCATAACGAAGGGCGCCACCAATGCGTTTGAAATAGGCATCCATGGTTTTCGCGATGTCGCCTTTGTAAAAGGCATCTTTTCCGTCTTTAGCGATTTTTTCAAGAGTATTGGCTAAGTCTGGGTTTTTGAAAACTTGGCCTTCTGTTGGGGCCTTGCCATTAATCAGAAAGGTACTTTGGTAATTGGCAATTTCTTCAATTTCTTTTGCCTTGTGTAGTCGTTCATAACGTTTTTGGTAGATGTCCATGTAGTAGGCGATGACTTCGGTGACTGGAAACCCTTGTCGTGCGTAGTCGATGGCTGGCGCTAAGTTGGTGGCCATAGGTAATTTGCCAAACTTTTTGTGTAACTCAAACCAAGCGTCCACTGTTCCGGGCACTGTGACTGGAGCCGAACCCCAGTTTGGAATTTGACTCACATCACCAATCTTCTCTTTTAGTTGGACAAGCGTTTGACTTTTTGGTGAGCGCCCTGAGCCATTTAAGCCGTGAAGCTTTTGGGTTTTTGGATCCCAAACTATCGCAAATAAGTCTCCGCCTATACCATTGCCAGTCGGCTCCATTAATCCTATTGCAGCATTGGCGGCAATAGCAGCATCCGTAGCCGTTCCGCCTGCTTGCAAAATATCGATGGCTACTTGTGTGGCAAGTGGGTGTGACGTCGCGGCCATGCCATTCATTGCAAGAACGGGCGAACGTGTCGCCCACGGTGCACCGACGACACGGTCACCTCTGCCGTCTTCTCGCATAGTGACAGGTTTACCTGTGACGTCATCAATAATAGTGTCGGCGTGACTCTTAGAGCCTGCCAAAGCACCAGTAAATGCGATAAACGAGCTGATTAAAAAAGCGGAGGTTTTTTTCATGACATTCCTTAACTTGCTTGGAGAGGAGCTCAGTTTGATTTTGTATATTTAACATACACCTAGTTGAAGGACTTGTTAATAAAAACAAAAAGCCCTCTGTAAAGAGGGCTTAATTATTAAGGTCACAGTTGTCAGTGATTTTGTTGTCTAGAAGATCGCTTTCTAAAAGATAGTTATCGAGAAGGTTACGACTTCATAGATTGTTACCTAAACGCCTTATTAAGGCACGTAATAGGTAGCTGCACCAGGACCCACTGGCATGTTGAATACAAACACCCAGAGATAGAACAAGATGGTCCAACCCACAATGAATATCATTGTGTAAGGCAGCATCATTGCTATTAACGTGCCCATTCCCAAGTCTTTTTGGTACCTGGCTGCCATCGCCAATATCAAACCAAAATAACTCATCATAGGCGCAATGACGTTAGTCACAGAGTCACCGACACGATACGCCGCTTGAATGACTTCTGGTGCAAAACCAATCAACATCAGCATTGGAACAAAGATTGGCGCGGTTACTGCCCATTGAGCTGACGCACTACCCAATGACAAGTTAACTAAACCACACATTAAAATGAAGATGACAAATACTTCCGGGCCATCTAAACCAAGTGCGGTTAATGCCGCTGCACCTTTTACTGCTAAGACAGTACCTAGATTTGTCCATTTGAAAAACGCAACGAACTGAGCGGCAAAGAATACTAAGGTGATATAAAGACCTAAGGTATTCATACTTTTGGCCATTGCAGCGATAACGTCTCTGTCGTTCTTCATCGTACCAACGACTTTACCGTAGACAAAACCTGGAATCGCAAACGTCACGAAGATAAACGCAACGATGCCTTTTAAGAATGGAGAACCGGCTACTTCGCCTGTTTCAGGATGACGTAATACGCCATTTTCAGGGACAATGGTGAGAGCCAAGATACCGCAAACAATAACGAAGGATAGACCAGCCATTTTTAATGCACGCTTTTCTAGTGCAGTTGGTGGTTCCATTAATTGTGGTTCTAGCTCAACCGACGCGTTGTTCGGATCGAACTTACCGAGTCTTGGTTCAACAATTTTTTCGGTTACTAGGGTACCTAAAAACGCAATCACAAAGGTAGAAATAAACATGAAGTACCAGTTTACTTCAGGACCGACGACGTAATCAGGGTCAATCATATGTGCGGCTGCTTCAGTAATACCCGATAAAAGAGGGTCTACAGTACCTAATAATAAGTTGGCACTATAACCTGCAGATACACCAGCAAAAGCGGCGGCTAAGCCTGCCAGTGGGTGACGCCCCAGTGAGTGGAAGATCATGGCTGCAAGTGGAATAAGTACCACATAGCCGAGTTCAGAAGCGGTATTTGAGACTATACCACCAAAAACAATCGCAAAAGTCACACCGCGTTTTGATGCGTTTAATACGATTGAGCGCATTGTTGTAGCAAGTAGACCACTGTGCTCGGCAACGGCAACACCTAACAAGGCCACCAAAACGGTACCTAAAGGAGCAAAACCAGTAAAGTTGGTCACGAGGTTAGTGACGATTCGTTGTAACCCTTCTGCATTCATCAGGGAAACGACTTCGATAATGCCATCTGGTGCTCGGCCTTTGGCGTCAACTGGGCGAGGATCGGCAACAGATATGTCAAAGTAGCCTAAGATACCACTCAAAACGACAATAAATACCGATAGCATGGCAAATAGGGTAACAGGGTGTGGAAGTAGGTTTCCTAACCATTCAACAGTGGCGAGAAACCTGGAAAATAATCCTGTTTTCTCATTGTCCTGTTGAGCAATAGAATTGGAGTTGCTATTCAATTTCTTTTCTCTCTAAGATTCAATTTAGCCAACAATACACCTTCAAAAATGATGGTGATTGTGACAGTTGATTATTCTTGTAATAGCCCGATCCTTACCTTTTGAGCCGACAATGTCAAAATTAGTTGGTGCAAGAAAATAAATCCCTTGTAAACAATGTGATCTGAATACCACAGCGCCTTTGTAAACCATTGAATAAATTAAACTTAGAAACCCTGCATCTAAACGTGTTTTGTAGGTAAAAGACGTTTTAGTTGTTATGTTTAGATGAGTTAAAAAGCTACGTATCAAAAATAAAAACAACCTAATGTTTTAATATGAAAAGGTTTTTACTATGAAAAAAATAGGAACTAACAAAGCAAAACAGGG
>NZ_CEYNSH010000058.1:4513-14379 GCF_982872775.1 Psychrosphaera sp.
AAAGAAGGCAAGATTCAGATTTATTTAAGAGACATGAAAACGGGTCTGACAACGCGTGTTACTGATGTTGCGATGACACCATCTGGTTTGAGCATTTCTCCTGATGGTCAACATCTTGCGTTTTCAATGTTTACACCTCGTAAAGCAAAGCCTCTATTTAGTTTAAACTTCAAACCAAAGGGCGCGAAGTGGGCAGACAATGCTCAATACATTGATGATACCTTGTTTCAACGCGACGGTGCAGGGATGAATCGTCCAGGTAACATGCAAGTCTATGTGGTTCCGGCAATAGGTGGTACACCACGCCAGATTACACATGGCGAATACGATTACGCCGGTCAACTTGCTTGGACAAAAGACGGTCAGTCGATTCTAGTGTCTGCTAATACTCGTGAAGACAGAGACTTTGATGTCTTCAATACCGATATTTTTGCGATTGATATTAAGTCTAAAAAAGCCACTCAGCTCACAAATGACAGTGGTCCAGAGGGCAATCCGTTAGTGAGTCCAAATGGCGAGAGTATTGCCTTTGTTGGCTTTGAAGATAACGGCAAATCAAACCAAATCACTTCACTTTATGTGATGGATATCGATGGTAAAAACATCCGCAACCTGACTCCAAAACTGGATAGATCAGTTGGCAACGTTCAGTGGGCTGATAACGGTAAAGGCCTGTATTTTAGCTATGACAATGAAGGTAAAAAAGTGGTTGCCTATTCAACCCTTTCTGGTGACTTAAAAATGTTAACCGACAATGTAGGTGGCATGAGCTTAGGTCGTCCATATACCTCAGGTCAGTTTGATGTCACGAATGACGGTAAAGTCGTTTATACACAATCTTTGGGCAACCGCCCAGCAGAATTGGCGGTAACAACAGGCCGAACAGGCAAGCGTCAATTAACGGACCTCAACGGTGATGTGTTTGATCACAAGACCCTAAACCAACCAGAACTATTAACAGTGAAAAGTTCGGTTGACGGTCGCAAACTGAATGCTTGGATTGTGACACCGCCAGATTTTGATCCAAAGAAAAAGTATCCAATGATTTTAGAAATTCACGGTGGCCCTCATACTGCTTACGGTCCAGGTTTTTCATCTGAGGTTCAGTTATTTGCCGCAGCCGGTTACGTCGTAGTTTACGGTAACCCACGTGGTTCAACATCGCGCGGCGCTGACTTTGCCAACCTAATTGATAAAAACTATCCATCAGAAGACTACAACGACTTGATGGACATGGTTGATGGCGTAATCAAAAAAGGCTATGTCGATGAGTCTAACCTGTTTGTGACAGGCGGTTCAGGTGGTGGTGTGCTAACCGCGTGGATCATTGGTAATACAGACCGTTTTAAAGCTGCTGTTGTTGCCAAGCCTGTGATCAACTGGGCGAGTATGATTGGTACGTCTGATATATATACCTTTATGAGTCGTTACTGGTTTACTGATTTACCTTGGAATGACTACGAGCAGTATTGGAAACGTTCACCGCTATCACTCGTTGGCAATGTGAAAACACCGACTATGGTATTAACCGGTGAGCTAGACGTCCGTACGCCAATGAGCGAAAGCGAACAATACTACGGTGCATTACGACTTGAAGGCGTCGAAAGTTCATTGGTTCGCATTCAAGGCGCGTATCACGGAATCGCCGCTAAGCCATCTAATTTAGCGCGTAAGGTCGGTAATATTTTGGCTTGGTTTGACAAGTACAAAGACAAAGCTGAAAAATAAAGTGATTAAATAGTACAGCAACAACTGTTTACAATTTATACACATAGATGATATTTCCAGCGTTGGTTCAGGTTGTTATAGTTTTTTATAGGAACAACTTGAACCAATTATGGAGATATTATGCTTACCATTTCTAACCTATCAAAAACCTACGAAAACGGGGTTAAAGCCCTTAACAATGTTAATTTAACGATTCCTAAAGGCATGTACGGATTGCTTGGCCCAAATGGTGCTGGTAAGTCATCCCTAATGCGCACAATTGCCACTTTACAAACGCCTGACTCAGGTTCAATTGTGTTTGATGGTATCAATGTTGTTGAAAATCCAAATGAGCTTCGTCAACGCCTCGGTTACCTACCACAGGACTTTGGGGTTTATCCAAGAGTCAGCGCTTATGACCTATTAGATCATTTAGCCATTTTGAAAGGCTTGGACAATAAGGCAGAACGTAAAGAAGCGGTTGAAGGTTTGTTGGCGCACACTAACCTATTTCAGCATAAAGACAAGGCGGTCAGTGGTTTTAGTGGTGGTATGAGACAGCGCTTTGGTATTGCCCAAGCTTTGTTAGGCGACCCAGATTTATTAATTGTGGATGAACCAACGGCGGGCCTAGACCCAGAAGAGCGCAATCGTTTCCACAATTTGTTAGTTAGCTTAGGTGAAGAAAAGGCCATTATTCTCTCGACTCATATCGTTGATGATGTTTCTGAGTTGTGTCCAAACATGGCGGTACTTGGTGCGGGTCGCATCTTGTTAGAGGGGAATCCAATCGAATTGACTGACCGCTTAAACGGTCGAATCTGGCGCAAATCAGTCAGCCAAGCTGAATTTAAAGAAATCGAAGCTAACATGGCGGTTATTTCTCAGCGTTTATTTGCTGGTCGTGTTGTTGTTCACGTGATGGCAGATAGCCAACCAGAGGGATTTGAAGTTGCACCGGCTAACTTGGAAGACGTGTACTTCTCTACGTTAAACGAAGCGCGCGCAAAAGACGCAACACCGGCTCAAGCTGCATAAGGAAATGTGTCATGTTTTTAAAAATGTTAGCGTTTGAGTGGCGCTATTACACTCGACAACCTTCGTTTTATGTCACGAGCCTAGTGTTCTTTTTGATACCGTTTTTGGCCATGGTCTCAGATAGTGTTCGCATTGGCGGTGGCGGAAATGTGTTATACAACGGTTCATTTGCTATTACCCAAACTATGTTGATCATGGGTATATTTTCGATGTTTTTGGTGGTGAATTTTATCGCTTCTACCGCGACTCGAAATGATACGACCAACATGTCAGAGATATTGTATAGCAAACCAATCAACCCTCTTTCATATCAACTTGGCCGATTCTTTGGTTCTTTCCTCGTAATATTGACTGTTTTTGCCATGGTTCCTTTGGGCACGTTAATAGGCTCAGTCATGCCGTGGTTAGACGCTGAGCGCCTGGGCCCGACAAACTTAAGTTATTACATTACGACGTATGTCTATTTATCAATGACGACCTTGTTTGTTCTGTCTTGTGTGTTTTATGCAGTCGGTCTTAAATTCAAGACGATGCTGTCTGTGTATGTAATGGCAATGGTGCTTTTCACTTTTTATATTATTAGTGGCTTTTTTGTTAACGAGCCAGAGTACCGTACTATTGCTGCGTTAACAGACCCTTTTGGTCTACGTACGTTTGCTGATGTCAGTCGTTATTGGACGGCGGCAGAGCGCAACACACAGATGTTAGAGTTCAGTGGCGTTTTAATGCAAAACCGTTTGATATGGCTAGCTGTCGGTTTAGTTGTTTTAGCGGTGTTTGGCGGCCTTGGAAAAAGGTTGGCATTGCCAAGTCGTGATACAAAAGTGAAAAAGGGTAAAAAATCAGAGGTTGTTGAAGCGCCACTAAATAATAAAATTGATTATCGTGGCAATACATTGTCTAACTTTATGAAGTTTAAACTACGTACAAAGTTTGAAGTTAAGCAGGTATTTTCAAGTCCAGCGTTTTATATCTTACTCGCATTTTCGATGATTAATATCATTGCTCAATTCTTTCTTCCAAACTCTATGTACGGCACCAATACGTGGCCATTGACCTTCCAAATGGTTGACCAAATTCAAGGTAACTTCAGCATTCTCTTTATTGTTGTTATTGCTTATTACAGTGCCGAAGTCGTTTGGCGTGAACGCAGTTCGGGCATGGGTGACATCGTTGATAGTATGCCTGTGTTCAACATGACGTTTTGGTTATCAAAACTGATCGCGGTTTGTCTGGTTGTGTTGTCGCTATATGGCATTGGTATGTTAACGACCATCGCATTCCAGTTAATTAAAGGCCACTCAAATATCGAAATCGGTCAGTATTTAACGAGCCTTGTGTTCTTCTATGCATTGCCACTGATTCAACTGGTCGTTTTATCATTTTTGATTCAGGTGCTAAGTCCGAACAAATACATTGGCATGATGATATTTGCAGCGTACTTCATATTGTCCTTATCAATGTCCCAACTGGGTTTTGAGCACAATATGTGGAATTTAGGAACCTCACCAATTTTCACTTATTCAGATATGAATGGTTATGGCTGGTATCTAACGACGCAATTCTGGTATATGACTTATTGGACTGCACTTGCTGTGGCTATGAGTGTTATTGGTTATGCAATGTGGCAGCGGGGCCCGCAAGTGTCGCTTAAGTCTCGGTTCAAACTTGTTGGTTATCAACTTGGGACTGGTGGTAAAGCAACAGTAGCAGCGTCATTATTAGTCTTCGTATTATCAGGCAGTTATATCTATTACAACACTCGAGTGCTTAATGAATACTACATCACTGACCAAACATTAGATTGGCAAGCGGAGTATGAGAAGACCTATAACGAGTATGTAGAAGATGAACTTCCAGAGATGAAAGATGTTCATGCCAAGGTTGATATACACCCAACTCAACGTCAAATCGAAGCAACCGTTGAGTTTACGGTAGAGAATACTTCTGACAAAGTCATCTCTCGTTTCTTAGTGAACCGTCCGAGCAATACGCCAACTTGGAGTGTTGAAATAGAGGGCGGTCAGTTAAGTGACATTGATCCTAAGTTTAATACGGCTTGGTTTGAGTTTGAGCAACCAATGCAACCAGGTGACGTTCGCCAAGGTCAAATGAAAATCCATCGTGTAAACAAAGGATTTAAAGACAGGAACTTCGATGTTCAGCTGGTTGAAAACGGCACGTTCTTAAATAACTACGAGCTTTTCCCAACCTTTGGTGTTAATCAAAACAATTACATCGCCGATCGCCACGAACGTCGCAAGCGTGATTTAGCGCCACCAGTACGTGCTCATAAGCTAGAAGATGAAGAACATCACGACGAGAGTTTCTTTGGTAAAGGCGTTGGCTTCATCAACTTTGAAGCGACGGTATCGACCGACCTGGATCAAATTGCTATTGCACCAGGCTATCTTCAAAAGGAATGGACCGAAAACGACCGCCGTTATTTCCATTATAAAATGGATGCGCCAATGGTGAATTTCTACTCTATTTTGTCCGCTCGTTACGAAGTAAAAAAAGTCATGCACAATGGGATCAGTGTAGAAGTGTATTACCACCCAACACACGATATGAACGTTGATGTAATGATTGAATCGACCAAGGATTCTATCGATTACTTTAGTGAAGCGTTTGGCGAGTATCAGCACAAACAAATGCGAATTATCGAGTTCCCTAGATATCGTGGTTTTGCTCAAAGTTTTGCTAATACGGTTCCGTATTCAGAAGATATTGGTTTTGTCAGTGACTTACGTGATGAGGACAATATAGACCCTGTCTATTATGTCACTGCACACGAACTGGCTCACCAGTGGTGGGGACATCAAGTGGGTGCGGCTAACGTTCAGGGTAGCGCTATTATTTCTGAAGCCTTATCGCAATACAGTGCCATTATGGTTATGGCCAAGCGTTATGGCGATGAAAAAATGCGTAAATTCCTTAAGTATGAATTAGACGCTTACTTACGCGGCCGTACCGCAGAAATTCTAGAAGAAATGCCGCTGTTTAAATCGGAAAGCCAGCAGTACATTCATTATCGTAAGGGATCGGTTGTGATGATGGCGATTAAAGACGAGCTAGGTGAAGAAGCGTTTAACGCGGGTCTGAAATCTTTCTTAAATGAATTCCAATATCGCAGTGAACCTTACCCAACGACTTTGGATTTAATGCGTCACCTCTATGCAGTAAGTAACGAAGAGCAACAAGCGTTTATCGCAGGTCAGTTTGAAGACATTGCTATTTACGACTTAAAAGCGACGGGCGTTGAAACCGAAGCGTTAGAAAATGGCCGCCACATGGTGACACTCACCGTTGATGCCAAACGCTATATTGCCGATGGAAAAGGCGAAGAAACAGAAACTGACTTCTCTGAAAACATCGAAATCGTATTGTTTAATGACGATCCGAATAGCTTAAGTGCAAAAGATCTGGTGCTTTACACCAAGAAGCACTTAATCAAAACCGGTCAAAACGTGTTAACAATAGAAGTGGATAAACTTCCTAAGTTTGTCGGTATCGACCCTTTTGTTAAGTTAATTGACCGCGATAGTGAAGACAACGTATTGAAGCTGTAATCACTAGACAGTCGTTCTGTCCTAACTGCTGAAAGTGGCTTTGGACGGAGCCGTGGACTAACCTTAAAAAAGCTCGCGATTGCGAGCTTTTTTATTTTCCAAACTATTTATTAGCCTGCTAGATTACAACTCAACTAATTGATAACAACCTTTTGTATTGGAAGAACAACCGTTAACCTAAGAAGAGCAACTGTAATGAGACACACCACCAGAGAATAAATATTGTGGCGGGCGCAGAGTGTAATACTTTTGTTTTTGTTCTTCAGTACCTTCGTTATAAGGATTAGCGAATAACTCCTGTAACTCGTGAATCAAGCCATACTGTCCTTTTTCTGCTTCTTGATAAGCAGGCACGACTCGCCATTCACGCCAAGTGTACTTAGGGTTAGCTGTTTGCATTTGTTGTTTGATAGCACCACGCTGGTGGTCTTTCAACGAGTCCAACTGGAGGGCATTTTGCCACTGAGTTAACCAGGTTTGCCAACGAGCGGATAACTCTTCTGAAGGCTGTCGGTAGAAGCTGTTTTCTAAGTCACTTAATTCATTTGGAAGATGAGATAGCTCTCTGAAGAAAATTGTATAATCAACACCTGTATTGGCCATCAAGGTTATTAGCTCAACAAAAAGATCGGAGTCATATTGCTTTAATCCGAGCTTCTGTGCCCACATGTTATTGAGCTGTTTTTCCATATTCTCAGCAAAATTGTCTTCGATGACTTCCAATGCTTGTAATGCCTTAGAGATGTCATCTTGTCCTGCTGTGTCAGATGCAATGTCGCGGCAAATTGAGTCTTCGTTGTTTTCATTTTCGTCATTTAAGCTATTGGTGTTAATGCTATTAGTGTCCATTCCCTCCAACAGCGTCTTTAAGCTTTTACAAAACATATCGTAGTTTTTCTTGGCGGCAGCAGGCTGGTTAAAGAAAGAGAAATGACGACCACCGCCTGTCCAAGGTTGGAACGCAGGCTCAAACAATTCACAATAACCAAAAGGTCCATAGTCCAACGTAAAACCACCAGCGGCACAGTTGTCGCTATTAAAGTTACCTTGGCAAAAACCAACGCGTAACCAGTTTGCGACGAGATTAATGAGTCGTGATTGAAATTGGCTAGCAAGCTCTACGACTTGTTCAGCAAAAGATAAGTCTGGGTTGATGTCTTTGGCGTATTCACGAGCAATGAGATGTTCGATTATCTGCTTGAGTTCTAGGTGGGCATTTGGGTGCTCGTTACTTCTGGCACGGCGTGCGAATAACTCAATTTGACCAACACGAATAAAAGACGGCGCGACACGAGTCGAAATCGCCACAGGATTTGAAACCATTATCTCGGGATCGGTGGACTGTGAGTTTGGGTGATACCAAGGTCGGTCAACACGCTCAGTCAGCGAGGTATACAAGGTTAGTGAGCGAGATGTAGGAACGCCGAGAGCGTGCATGAGTTCCTGGGCCAAAAACTCTCTAACACTCGAGCGCAACACAGCTCGGCCATCGGCGCCTCGACAATATGGTGTTGGTCCTGCGCCTTTGAGCTGCATTTCCCAGCGTTGTCCGTTTAACACAGCTTCGACAACTGAAATAGCACGACCGTCACCATAACCGTTGCCGGTATGAAAAGGACACTGCTGAATATATTCGGTGCCATAAATAGACAAAGCATAACCTGTCGCCCAGCCTGCCGATTTCATGTTTTCTGGAAGAGCAGTCATATCGCCAGAAAAGAGTCGAACAAAGCCTTCATCTGTTGCCAAAGAGTCGTCCAAACCACACTCTTCAAAAAACGATTTACTGTGCGTTATATATTGAGGAGAGGCGATGGGTGTTGGTTTTACTGGTACATAATGACCTGAAAAAACTTGTCTCTCTCTGTGATCCATGCCGTCTGCAGTAGACTGAGGATCGGGAGTTAACGATTGAAGAAAAGAATAATCGGTGCACTGAGCAAATTCTTTAAGGCTTGAGATTAACGGCGGTGCAGGTTGGTTGTGTGCTGAAGGCATAAATGGCGGGACTCCTTGGTGACGAAAATGTCAGTTTAGCAAATTATATTAATTAAGCGGATAAACAATAAAGTTATCCGTCACCACTCTTTTCGGTGTGTCATTGTCCTGCAAAATCTTATTGAGTAAATGCAAGTCTATAACAGACATTGGCAGTGCTGCCTCATTAGGTTGATAGGTACTGCCCATTTCATAATCCACGCCGTCTTCAGCTGACATTTCAATGTGAGTGCCCATGACCGCAGAGACTGAATTGTTACTCGCAAAGTCACTTAGTTTCTTGATGCTTGCTTGAAAGGCCACCCAGTCTTTGACGTAAAGTCTTCCTGGATAAAGACTGTCACCGGTTAACAACCACCTGGTTTGCTCATCAAAGATAGCGACTGACTCACTTTGATGGCCAGGGATCGGTAAGACAGTCAATACTCGACCACCCAAATCGAATTGTACTTGGGTATCTGGCCAAGGAGATGTCTCGCTATAGCCAAAAGCGACTTTTACCGCTGTCAATTCAGGTTTGATCAAAGTCACGTTGGGTTTGTCAATGAACTGTGTGTCACCAGCCACATGGTCACTGTGGCTGTGAGAGTGACTCACGATAATTTCAAAATCAGATGGGGTTTGACCTGTATTTTGCGCTCGTTGCTCGACGAGTTCGATGATAGTTGTATAAAGCGGAAATTCATCAGCATCGGCGGTCGCCCCAGTATCCTGAACAAAGACTTTGTCCTTACCAAACAACACGTAAATAAAAGGCGCTTCGTAGTGCTGACACTTGTTTTGACGCAAAATGTAAGTGGATGGCGAGTATTGGTAAACTTCTAACGCTGGGTCTGAATTAAACCAGCAAAACCTTGAGCCGTGTCGCCATTGGTGATTGGTGAGTTGGGCTAAGGCATCGGACTCAGCGTCAGTATTTTCATTCGCGCTGATATTTAAAGTAACAAGGTTTAGTATAATTACACCCAAAAATGCCACAGAGTTTATGTTCGTTTTCACAATAAATCCTTATTTAAAGTCGCGCGTTTCGAAATACAAAATTTGCTGATTTTTGCAGAATCCTAAAACGTTTTTTAATGTATCGAGTTGGTTGATTTGCGCAAGTGTATTTTGCTCGACTTGTTCGAGAGTTGAAGCTGAAAACATTGGCATTTTGAGACTGGTTGGCTCTTCACAAGATTGACCAAGCACAATAAGATCAAACGATGGTCTGGTTTGAATTTGGTGAATATAAAACGCCGAATTCGAGCCCATCGCCACAGCGTCAAACTCCATTAACCTGTCTTTTTTAGCGGGTAACTCAGCAAGCGCTCGTTTATAAACGGGTTTCTCAAATTCAAAATCATTGTCCAACAACCAAGGTTTGCCGCCGCGTTCAAAGTGGCCGGTAAATATTTGAGTCGCGATGTCTAACGGCTGACCATTGACTAGGATATTTAAATCAAACTTTGCCGGTAAAATCGTCACCGTTTTTAAACTGGCTAATTCAGCGATGATTTGAGATTGGTACTGGGATTTAACCTTATACAACAGCTGAAAGTCATGTGGCGC
>NZ_CEYNSH010000059.1:0-14273 GCF_982872775.1 Psychrosphaera sp.
ACTCGCGACCCCCGGCGTGACAGGCCGGTATTCTAACCAACTGAACTACCGCTCCAGCTTAACTTATATTGTTTTGGTTGACTGACTTCAAAGCGATTGGCGGAACGGACGAGACTCGAACTCGCGACCCCCGGCGTGACAGGCCGGTATTCTAACCAACTGAACTACCGCTCCAATTGATTCGCTTTGTTGTCTGTTTCCCTAAACAACGGCGCGAATATTAAAGTTTGAATTCACAACCGTCAACCTCTTTTTTTAAAAAAGTGATTCTTTTGCTTAGTTTCTAATCATCTGGCAAAGAAAGGTCTAAAATATCATCAGAACCTTCTGTTTTTGGTGCTTTTTTGTCCTCTTTTTCTTTATTTTCAGAAGCTTCGGGTTCATCAGTTTTAGCTTTCTTTTTAAATTTTAGGTATTTCATTGGATTTGGAATGGGTTTATTGAGCACCAATACCCAAATCAAGACAAAACCAACGATAAAAATAAGTAAGTTAAGGGTAATGATCAGTCCTACATTAACTTCTTCCGGCTCTTCTTCAGCAGCCTTGGCCGAGTTTGAGCCAATATCCAAGCCATCAGACATGCTATTAACGCCAGACTCAACTTCATTATTCCCATCATCAGAGGCAACGTCACCAGGTACCACTATCTCAGGTGGTTCAGTAATAAAGGTAAACGCAGGTGACGAGAGCATAAACTCACGCCCAGTCTTATCAGAACCAAACACATCCGCTTTAATTTCGAATAAACCAAATTCGTTCTGGAATACATTTAGCTCGCGTTCTTGACCTTTATTAAAATGAAAGGTTTCAACTTCCATATTAGGAAACGTAATCGTACCTTGGAAAACTAATGAAGCATCATCTAAATACTCATCATTCACCTTAACCGTCACAACATGATACTTCTCTTCTGGCGCTGCTACCTTTACTTCAAAACTAATTGGGTTTGGCAATACGGCAATAGGATCGTGAATGACTTCTCTTGTAAACAACTCAGCTTGAGCCCTAAATGTCGGCGTCCAATTCCCGACTTCACAGTTAAAGTCATATTGAACCGTAAACTTACCATCTCTTGGACGCTCGTCTAATAACCGGCCATCATCGTAAAACTCGCCAAGCTTATAAATACTGGCACCAAAGTTAGGCATCTCAGCTTCATTGGTAGAATACAAATAGGCTCGTAAGCTAACCACGTCACGAATCGCCGGGTCTTTGATCATGTCCCCTGCATTTAAAATGGACGCTTGCGCTTTAATTCGCTCTGATTGAAAAACTTGCTGTGGTAAATTTTCGACTTGCAACTGCACATCCGACAGCACCATGATTTTGCTATCATCTTCAATTTTACCCAGCGCTTGCCATGGGCCTGGCATAGGGTTTCGAAGTCGAATCAGGTCATAACTAACATCTGCGTGCCATTTTACTTCATTGGTTTCCATATCTGTGTAATACAACTTAGAACCGTCAGGTCTAACGAGAATGGCAGGTGGCGCACCATGTTTTCTAATAAGCAGTAACAAAATCTCGTCAACTTGATAATCTACTCTAAAGCGATTGTTCAAAAGCTTGATTTGATTCTCGCCTTTAAACTTTTTAAGGACTTCGAGCTTGGCTTGCGTTTGTGCTTTGGTAGGGTCAACGACCGTCGGTAGACTTGTTTTTGGGAATGCATAGGCAGCTAGACTTGGCGCTGGCACTATTATAGCGAGAGACGAGAATAGGCATAGAGTAGCAAGCCATACCTCATTGAAGCGCCGGCTGCCCTCAGTGGAACATAGGCCAGCCTTGATGTGATTAGTTAATTGTGCAATCTTTTTTATTCTAGAGAAGTACGCCACAGTGGAGATCCACCCTCTTTTTCTATTATGTCCAACCGCTCTTCGTGAGCCAAAAGCTCATCTTCTGATGCGGTGATTACTTTTAAATTCCTTGGAACAACTTCAAGCCCTTCTGAACCTTGGGCTTGTGACTTAAGTTGATGGGCCAAATCCATTGCAACCTGACCACCTGTCATACGCAAGTACACATCTGCCAAAATTTCGGAATCGAGCAAAGCCCCGTGAAGCATTCGATGTGAGTTATCTATTTCGTATCTGCGACACAAAGCATCTAGGCTGTTCTTTTGGCCTGGATGTTTATCCCGTGCCATGACAAGTGTATCGACCACTGCGCAGAAATCTGCAGTCTGAGTCCAATCTTGCCATAACATTGCAAATTCATTATCCATGTGACCGATATCGAACGGCGCGTTGTGTATAACCAGTTCCGCTCCTCTAATATAGTCAAAAAATTCATCGGCTATATCTCTAAATAGCGGTTTGTCTCTCAAAAACTCATTGGTAATACCGTGAACACCAATGGCTTCATCTTCAATTTCACGTTGTGGATTGATATAAATATGGAAATTGTTTCCCGTTAGGCGGCGATTGACCATTTCAATACAACCGATTTCGATGATTCGGTGACCTTGTCGAGGATCGATACCCGTTGTTTCAGTATCGAGAATGATTTGTCTTTTTGGCATGAGAAACTGTATTAATTGCAAATGATAATTAGAGTATACTCTGTTATTAATTGCAAAATCACCCATAGGAATAATCTATTTATGAAATCAGTGCAGTTATACACGGATGGTTCTTGTCTCGGAAACCCGGGCCCAGGCGGTTATGGTGCGTTATTGGTATATAACGGTCACAAAAAAGAACTCAGCCAAGGTTTCAAAAACACCACAAACAACCGCATGGAACTGCTTGCCGTAATCGAAGGCTTGGGCGCTTTGAGTCAACCTTGCAAAGTAGATTTAACAACTGATAGCAATTACGTCAAAGACGGAATCACCAAGTGGATTAAAAACTGGAAGAAAAATGGTTGGAAAACCGCTTCTAAACAACCCGTCAAGAACGTAGACCTATGGAAGAAACTCGACGAAGCCGTTCAGCCACACCAAATCGAGTGGCATTGGGTAAAGGGTCACAGTGGTCATCCTGAAAACGAATTGGTCGATGATTTAGCTCGTGCGGCGGCCGAGTCTAGTGACTTGTTAGAAGACGTTGGTTTTAAATAGGAATTCTCTATCTCTATCAATAAACGGCAGTCATAAGCCTTTCTGCATTACAAATGTGGTATACTGCGCCAATCATAAAAGACATAACGCATCTTTAATCTTTAAAAAGTAACGCAATGTGTCTTTTCGCAAAACACCATCATGCAATGAGCCGTGTCTTTGTGCTAGCGGCAAAAAATACAAGAAGTGCTGCGGGTGATAGGTTAAATCACTATTAACACCTATCATTTTACGACCTCTATTTTAAATTTTTGACAGGTTCATCATGAGCGAAAAAAACATATACGAAAATAACCCACTCCATGGCAAAAGCTTAGAAGTGATTTTAAATGAACTTGTCGAACACTACGGCTGGGAAATCCTTGGCGCGTACATCAATATCAATTGTTTTAAAACCAAGCCGAGCATAGCGTCGAGTTGTAAGTTTTTAAATAAGACACAATGGGCAAAAGAAGCGGTTGAAGCTTTTTACATGTACAAACTTAAAAATTTACCAAAACCAAGTGATGACCAATATGACTTGCCTCCTCGCGATCGTATTGTGCCTGATGGGAACAAGCCTCGCGCACCAAAAGAGTTAAGTCTGGAAGACGCGGAGCGTATCAAGTACAACAAGCAGAAAAAGAACCGCGAACGAGCCATGCGTCAAAAAGCCTCTACTCGTGACAACCCGTGGGGACAATCAAATTACAAATCGCCATGGGGTAAAATCTAGCACGACTTAACTTAAGTCAGGTCTTTTTATACCTTCAGTTTAGTAAAGATATGATTATTGTAGAACTTTCCATTTTTGAAAATGGCTTTTTGCAAAACCGCCTCTTGTACAAATCCCGATCTCATTAATAATGACATAGACGCATTATTGCCTGAGAATACGGCTGCGAAAATGCGCACTATATCAGTATTTTCAAATACATGAGCAGTCATTTTCTGAAGTGCAGCAGATGCTATGCCCTTGCGCCAATACTCTTCTGCAATCCAATAGCCAATTTCACCGGACTTTTGGTACTCAAATTCGCCACGACTCACTCCGATACAGCCAGCAAACTCACCATTAAAAGTAATGGCTTTTACCAAATCACCCTTACTGCCCTCTGTGACCCACCATTTGGCGTCCTCTCGCGTATACGGAGACGGAATTTTGGTAGACAGGAACTTCGTGACCGACTCGTTATTTAAAATCGATACTAGTCTATCTAAGTCATTTTCGGCAAAATCTCGAAGCGCAATCATTGAATTCTTTTAAATAAAACTATCTCTAACTTTAAACAACGGAGTGACTAACTATTAGACGACACGCTACTAAACCTAGCCTGCTTTTAATTAATACTTCGTCGTTTCACTCCAGCGGTATCTATTTTCAAAAACGATGGAGACACTATCAAATCCAGTGGATTTAAAAGATAAGTCTGACGTTTTTTGCGTAATAGTAACTTCTGTATTTATTTCCCTTAAGTCCTGAGTGAATTCGTCGCAGCCCTGAGTCAAAGCATCATTGGTTATATTGTGAGACAAAATGCCTACTGGAGCAGTGTACGAATACGTATCTTTTGCACAATACTGTTTGTCATTTGAATAAACATTTTGTTGGCCTTCAATGGTTAAAGGTAAATCTGTTGCGCCCCAATCGATAAGAATATCATCGTTGAGCGGATCAAATTCCTCAGACAATTGTGCATAGTTTGTAATCACTGTGTGTCTTGGCAGTGATGTGTTAAAGCGATACTGTTTACCGTTGAGGTTCAGGTTAACCTTCACCGACTTAACGCTTTGACCAACATCATAAAGGTCAAATGAATAACTTCCGTCACCACCGTAAATCGATGATCCAGAGTAATAGTAATCTGACAAATCATGTGAGACGCCATCTAACTCTAAGGTGAAAGTGCCTGGTGTGCTGACTTGAATATGTCTGCTTTGCTTTGTTCCACTACCTTTGTTTAACGACTCTTCATAAAGCTTAAATGTAAAGTTTGTATCCTTTTCAGATGAATAACGAATAGAATTATACACCTCAACACTTAATCGAATTGTGGCGTCATTCTCTACTTCTGACGCGTCTTTGTCGCAGCCTACGAGACCTAAAGCGAGTAAAATTATGATAGCCAAGTTTTTCATGTGATCACTCCGTTGAAGAATTTATTCTTATTATTTTTGTTTGTTTTTTGTCATTTATATTACGGAACGAGGTGTGGCTCAATAGTTAAGTTCATGTAGTAAAACCGATCGTCTTTTCGCTCTACTTCAAACCCTACGCGTTTATATAACTCAAATGCCGGGCTGCATTGAAAAACCTTAAGCTCAATTATTGAGTGGCCTCGTTGCCTCGCAATTTCTTTAACTAGAGATATAACCTCTTTACCGTAACCTTTATTTTGGTGTTCTTCGCCAATCTGAATATCCCGAAGTTGGCAACGTTCCTCTTCAAAAGAAAGCCGCAAAACACCTACGACTTGCCCGTTTTTTAGAACATCAAAATTCAGAAGCCCTTCAGTCGCCTGATAAACGTCCTTTTCATCCCAATCAACACCGTACTTTTCGTAGTAAGGAATCATATTATTAAACGTAATCTGCGCAGCTTCTGCTAGATCTCTCGTTTCGGCAATTTCTAACATTAACTTTTGCTCAACGTAACCTCATATCAGTTTGTTAGCGTACAGCTGCCGCTATTTGAAATCAAAGTTTTGATTTGTAAGATTTACCCCTCGCTTAAACGATCGGGGGCAAGCTTAGTTTTTCAACATGCTTTTAAACTCATCAAGATACTGTTTGTGTTTATTTTGATGCCATTGATTCATAGATTTAGACTTTTCTATCGCAATCGATTGAACACTTATGGCTTTTTTTACGTCCCCTTGATCTGCAAGCGCTTTCGCTAAAGAAGCGTGTGCATATGCTGAATCGGGGTAAAGCTCTGTGACCTTGATATAAATCTCCAGGGCCTCATTTGGATTTGTAGTCGCTTTGGATTTGGCAAGAGACTTCAATGACCCTTCTGCTGATACCTCAAAACCATATTTGTGTTTTGACAGGTGGTCGTAATGAGCAATTATTGCCTCTACGCCACGCTTTGAAACCTCCGAGTTAGCCGATAAATCGTTATGGATATCGTCAAATAAGGCTTCAATTCCATTCAGAAGGGTTACTACCGGCCGGGACATATAATAATGGTCTTCAGAGTTATTTGAGTGCCAGGTTAGTTTAGAGTTAGCTCGCTTGGCTAAGTAACTTTCAAATTGCTTAAATCCATCTATATGGGCTTGTTCATAATTATGGTTACCTATTGCCATATAAAGAAACTTCATACGGTTGTACTGAACGTCTAACTTAGTCGGTGCTTCAGTTAAAATACCACCAAAGTCATTGTTTAGCGTTGGGCTTGCAATTAAGTAGGCATCAAACATATTTGGTCTATTCAAAAGCGTGTACAGACCAAGCGCACCATTCCCCATAAAACCACTAAATATTCTAAAACCATTTGTTCGGTAATTTTCATCCACTTTTTTCAATATGCCCTGTTGAAGAATATCTAAAATGCGTTGGTTACTTGGATTAGCGACTAAGTCTTTAAACACGCTTGCAAATTCGGCGTTATAACCGGCAGGTGTAACAACAATGGTTTTTAGCCAAGGCCATTCGCCGTTGTGACTCAACCAATCGTGCATACCACTAATAAGGGGCTGGCTTCTCGGGTGCATATCAAAAAGCACAAAGTAGTTTTTGTTTACTTCTTCTTGATATTTGTGAGGAAGCGTAATGTTATACTTTATCGGAGATTTAAACCCTTCAGGTTTAACTTCAATCGTCTCTACAGGGTTTAAACTTTCAATATCAACTGCCAAACATTGCATCGATATTGAAAGTAACAGCAGCATTATGTATTTCATACAGTTCCTTTATTCTTTTTATATCTTGGGACATACACGTAAAGCTTTTTAGACTCTTATTGAGCTCGCTTCTGAACCAACTCTTTTAGCCAAAACACAAGCTGAACAATCAGAAACATGATTAAGGAACAGAATAATGCTATAACAGGCGTCCAAATATATCCTATAGCTGAGGTAGATGAGGCATGAGCATCAGTGTACAACGCCTCAGTTATAGCCCAATAACCGTCAAATATAACCGCGGTTGATACGACTAAACTAGCCCACAGTGCCACTTTGCCTTTTAAATTCTCCAACATGTCAGTGTAAACTGCCCACACCAACAAAAGAATGAAAGGAATTAAGCGAAAACAACCAACAATTAATGCAGACTGGATACTAAATGTTTTAAATGTTTTGAACCACGCATCCGCGAATTCAAAGTCCCCAACAACAAGCATTACTATTAAGTGGTTTAAGTCTTCGTTTAGAAGCAAAAATGCCGCGATACAAGCAATTAAAAATCCTTTTTTCATAAACACTTCTCGCTTATCCTTTGGTTAAAAATCAAGCACCATACTAACACCCGATTTTCAAAAAAAAAGACTTTAAGTGTACTGACTCATACATTGATCTTACTGTTTTGGAATTTGGGTTAAACCAAATCTGACATTCCTCAACTAAAGAGCGAACTATTGCTATCAACAAGGAACGGACGGTGGTGTTGAAGCTTTTATGGGTCTGCTTTGTGCCAACAGCAGCCGTTCAAAATCTAATTTTCTTCCCACTCTGCGAATACCATTTCTTCGTAGTCTTCAGGTTCATCATCGAGGTCCACAGGTAAATACATAGTGCCACTCTTTGTGTAAACTTGTCCCCGATAACTGTATTTAGATATTATTAATTCAATCTCGCTAAACAGGCTTTCTAAATTGTTCCAGACGGTGCCGCAACTGCCACAACCCCAAAAATCGTCAACTGACGAAACCCAACCATAACAAGTTTTAACTGGACACCTAATTTCTTCAAACTTCATAATTTCTTCCTTGTGCCATGAGCAGTCGTTCAATTAATATGTTATTAAACTAATAGAATCAAAATAACGGACTGCCACTCAAATCACTTTTGGACAAGAACAGTTTAGATGAGGTTTGCTCTGCTTGTTACTTTCATTCAAAAACCTTCTGAGGAATCAATCTTGAATTCCAATACCACAAACAGACCGAACACTTCTGTCATAACTCAAACAGCTAGAGCGAGCCAGCAACCGCTGTACATTAGCATCATAAAATCCACCTTCAGGACTTGAAATTCTAAACCGTTCCATTCGCAAAGGTTCAGCGTTGTGCCGAGCTAGTCGATTTGCAAAGTCGGAGGCCTGTCCTGCTAACCGGGTCAGTTGAGCAGTATTATGGTTATTTTCTTGTACCATCCGGTCCGTGGTCTTAAGCCAATTCCGAGCAGTAGAAAAAATACCTTGAGATTTTCGGAATGTATGTAAGAAAGGTTCGTCAATCGGCAGCACACTAAACGGAGTATGAGCATTACTCCATGGATAGGACACTATTCCTTGCGTTCTATGCTGAGCTGACATCAATTCCTGCCACCTTGTGCCGCTGTCTGTAACCAGTACAGAGCCCGTTACTTGAGCAATTAGCAATGCCATTTCATAGTTAGGGCCCATGCGGAAATGCTGGAATTGCCCACTATCTCTCAATTCGACTTGTTGAAGCATTACAAATGGTGAAGCCTCAGCAGCCAAATTTAATGTGTCAATTGTTTGAGTGGCATCATCTTGGTCTAAGCCTAACTCTCTAATCAAAAACTGAACTCTCGCTTCTTTTGGCATCATAGCCGTAGAGTTCAATAAGTCTTCGGTAAATAATCTGTAGTACAACTGATGATCCTGCTCATTCAGAATCTCTTGCCGATCACCACGTTCTCTGGCCATCTCCATCATTGCTCCCATGAGAGACAAATCGAACTCGCTTGGGTCAGGAATCAGATTAACCAACCCAAAACCAATATACGGCTCCAATTGGAGCATGAACATGAAATCTTTTAAGGCTTGGTACTTGTATTTAGCTGGATTCTCTATTGGACTAAATTCTGGCCTAACATTGTTAGGATTGGTCACTGGAATCTCAACCAAAAACTCATCAAACATGGATGCCATTGGCAATGCACTAATACCAATTGTCCGAACATCTATTGGACCAGTGTACAAACCTCTAAACTTGCCGTCAGATTTAGGTAGTAGAGAGTAAATGTCGGTTTCACGAGGCCATAATACTGCATAGAATCCATAGATTCTCTTAATTTGGTCATCCGACAGTTCTTTCCTGACATCTAGCCACGTTTTCCCTTTATCGAGCCCCAAAACATCACGGATGCAATTACAAAATGCCAAGTGCCTCTCTCGGATGCTGGCAACACTCCATGTTGTGCGTAATTCCTGAGAAACGTTACGACAGCAGTTTTTGTATTTTTTACCGCTACCACAACCACAGAGATCGTTACGGCCTAATTGGGCTTCATCAATATCTTTATTCAGAAATTCGTTGTGTGGGGTCGTTCTGCCAACAGCATCCTGATAGTGGACTGACCCATCTTCAAAATGAGCATACATTTCTCCGCCATAACGGTAGAGCTGATTTTTAGGTGGGAGTAATACGTGCCTCAACTCTGCCCAATCACCAGTAATAGTGCGTTCCGGATATAGCCACTCCTCTTTGCCTGCTGCAACAGAGTCTTTGGATCTACACTTAATAATATGGTTTATCTTTGTAATGTCATCAGCAGTTAGCTTACGTGTATTGATAAACTCAATTGTATTTACCATACTTCGACGCATACGGTTCGCATTAGTACGTTGCTCAATTGGATTTGTATTTTCAGGATCTTGAGCATATTCAAGGTTTGTCAAAATCAGGCAGCGATTTTTATCTAACGGGAAAATCGTTTGAGAACCCTTTAAAGAGATATCAGGGTCATTTGGATATTCACATAACTCAGAATCAGGCGAACAAGCATAATTGTAAACTGTGATTGGGTGATCTGAAACTATGAATTTTACTTCCGAATCTTCAGCTGAGACCAACTCTCGAACGCCTTCGGCCCACAACGTACAATGCATGCTACGTAACGACTGCATTTCATTCATTAACTGCAACTGGTTTAGTTCAGAATATTTACTTCGAATCCAATCCAAACCTTTAGGTGTTCTGAGTTTCTGAGCGTCTAAGTAGGTGAAGAAATCTTCAAAATTGTTATGCCACTCAGTCTGATCATCTGTCAGAAATGCACGAATTGCTCTGGAACCATTATCATCGATTGGACCAAATAAGTTCCGTTCTATGTCATCGTTTACTTCTTCGCCTAGGAACGTTGAGTATAGATGTTCGCCGTAGAAACGTTGAGCAGGTGTATGCCATTTTTGAAATGTTTTCACCTTAAGCTCACCATTCGGTAGCGGAAACTCCCTACGAGTTAAATGACAGATTTGGTTATCACGCTCACTCATGAAACCTTTTTGATACCATTGTGGAATGTAATGATTATCTTTAGTTGCCATCCTGCCTCCGTTCTTAACTCTTTAATAAATTGGGGTTAATAACAAAAATTCAATGTTAAGAGAACAGGTTTCCAACAATATAGGAAACATCGCTCACATGTTTTGGGTCAACAATGAGCTAGCTCAGCGTCTGTTTTTAGAATTGAGTAAATAACACTAGATGACTGTCGCCGTCCCTTGTTCGCTCATAGCAGATCTAGTTTTGATTGTCCCTGAGTGTCCGAAACACGTACGCAGCCGAACTTAACAAAAATGGCATCAACTAGCACTTGAGCCATAGTCTCTAGTTAGGCTACGTTAATCAATACAATAACTTTTTCCAATACTAACTCCCCATCTAGGTTTAACCAAAAGAATACCTTGTACTGGATTGCCAATAGTATAGATTGGACTTTTATTTTCAGACTCTGGGAGTTTGTAGTGGAGAGGCTCTGAGTATTTTAAATCCAAGAATATATTCTTGGCTTTTTCTATAACAGCATCTCTTGCACATTTACTCTGTTGGGCGGTAATCATCAAGTCTATAATAATTTTTTCATGATTGAGCACAACCCAAATAGAACCGTTCTCATCAGTATAAGTTGCGCTATAAGCGCCGCAGTGTTCGCCTACTTTTGAGGGGGTATCAAATTTAAACCCTACAGTTTGATCAGATACCTTCATACCCAGATATAATGGTTTGAACCCCATTTTATCTTGATCCTGAAACATTAAGTTTTCAGCCAAACAAGAGTTTTCTTTACCAATTACATGAAACTGAAATAACAAAAAAAATAGTAGACTGAATTTTTTCACACGTATCCTCGTTGAGTTGCCCAACCGCTTTTATTTATATCTCATACTAACACTTACTTCCCTCTAAAAATTGACTCTTTGTTTTCGATGGAGAAAGCGACTGTCCGTTGTTCGCTCATAGCAGATCTAGTTTTGATTGCCCCTGAGTGTCCGCAACACGTACAAAGCAGCCTATGAGGATTCGCCACGCCCTGTCGTGAAAAGTGTCAAGTAAAGTTGTGACCATTCCAATTTAACATTCATTCACTACCGCCAAGCCCAAATCAATATGAGCTACAATATAGCCATACTCTTTTGCTGACAGGTTTTCAGCCTTGTACTCCTCACTGGCGTAGTCGTGATTCCATGCTTTTCCACATTGAGGTGTTGGAATTTGAAGATTTAATGTAAGAAGGTATTCTTGGTCTTTGTCGATAGTATAACCCCTTTTCAAGGAGTCCCTCGCGCATAAACTCAATGCATACTCGACTGCATACTTGTCGACACTCGGCAAGCCAACAAACTCTACATTACAAGCTAACACACGCTCACCTGTTGGTTTTGTGTAATACAACTGCCCTGTCGTGCAGGCTGACAATAAAAAGAGTGCTGAAAATAGTGTTAGAAATGTTTTAGCCAACTGTTTTGCTTTCCGTAAGTTTGTTATTGCAATGAGCTACTGTGGCCTCGTAGCGGTTAAAATATTTGAATAAAACTAACAGATACTCTCGTTATAACAAGTAGTTAATCAACAAAACCTTCGACTTTTAGAACAAAATTATTGACCACGAGGCTTTTAAAAGGAGCCCATTGCTAGTTTGACTTTTAGAAATCTTTACAAAGAGTTTAAAACCTTATCATTTAAAAAGACCATAGCACGCGTTAAAGCAGGATCGCGACCACCTACGTCTCGGTCGGCTGGATTTATAAGAATATTAGGTGTGAAGTCTTCTCTGAACGAATTATTTATATGGTAAAGGCGCTCGAATCCCAACTCCAACCATGTGTTACTTTCTTCCAGCGTCACTGTTTTTATGCCACCTAAAAGATCAGCCATGGGAGCACCAATTATCGCTGTTGCACCAATAGCATCTAGACCAATAGTCATCCCCTCTCCCATGCTCCCGGTCCATCGGCCTGCCAATACTACGAAAGGCTTGTTGTAATGTGGAAGGGTTGGCTCTACATACGCCGTTTTCATTTTGGCTTGATAATAAAGCAGTCCTTCTTCCTGTACTTGGTAGCGTTGATAGGCCGCTTTTTTATCTACAAAGTGCCCCATAATAGGCTCGGCAACACCTGTATTTCCGCCACTTGGTGTATTTCTAAGATCTATAATTAAAGCATCCGTTTCTAACAGGTCAATTACTGCAGCTTTAAACATGTCTATTGTCGCAGAATTGCCAAGAGAATTGTTAAATCGAATATAACCAATATTATCCAACTTCTTGTAACTTAACGCGGGCCCCTTTTCTGTTTCATCTAGCCATTGGTAGCTCGATGCTAACTCAATTGTTTTAACACCGATGTCAGTCCTGACCTCCAGCACTCGCTTTTGGTTTCTAATTCCACCTAGTACGACATTGACGCCATAATTTATTTGCTTTAGCGAAAGTTGCTCTAATGTTTTTCCAAATAAGTCTTCGAGTGCTTTTGCAACAGGAACACCATCAACTTTAATAATTTCTAAACCCGGCTTAACACCAACTCTGTCAGCGTCAGATTCTGCCTTTACATCTTCGATAATAAACTTATTGTCTGTTTGGAGAGCCCTAATATCAGAACCTGTCGGAAAAACACTATAATCAGCATTGTTGTAAGGGCCTAGGTTTAAGTGAGGATCGTAAAAATGCCTCAGGAGCATTTGAGCAACATCCTGAAATTCTTGTTCATTTTTAGTTTTTAGCGCTTGAACTTTAAAATCAGAGAATAGCTCCAGCGTGTTTAAGTCTTCGCGCTCTAGATATGCATAATGACCGTTGAGTACTTTTTCAAGCTCTTGCCAAGCACTGTTTGGGTTAAAGTCCGCTTCTTTGCTTGCTTTTCCGCAACTTGCCAAAAAGATGACGGGTATGATTAACAACCAGACTGTATTTTTCATTGCCATAATTTCCCTCTAACCCAATGCTTTCCCATTTATTTCTGGTGCAATGTGGAACTTATATTGACTTATAAAGCTTCTTTTATTTGTTCGCTAATTTAAAAGCCCACTTTTACTAAAGACCTAACTTCTTTTTTAAATAATCGCTAGTTAAGTGCTTTACGACGTCCAACGGATCACACTTTTGCCCGTCTTCATTAAAGTCAATCGGACCAATATCCTGCGCCAGTTTGAGGGTCGCTTGATTAAGCTGGGCACTGCGCTTACCAATGCCTAACATTGCGCCGCCCATTGCTAATAAGACTTTTTTAGATTCATTTGCGTAGGTTTGTTCGATTTTATCGAGCACCGAAAAATAAAACTCTTTATCAATTTTCTTTGAGTTCTTTTTGGACAGTTCGTACACCAAGCCATAAGCACAGCTTTTTCTCACATCGATGTCACTTTCCAACCAGTCTTTGGCAACGTCAAATGCAACGGGTGATTTTGCGAGTGTCGCGTCACAAGAAGAAAACACGTGGCTTAACATGCCACCATTTAATTCATCAACTTGACGCTCTGCTTGTTCTCTAGTGATTTGTTTTGGATCGTCAATCAGCAAACCAATAACTCTTGCGTCGTAACAATCCGACTGCCACAACTGATGAGCCAATTCTCGATTGCGGCCAATTTGTTTGGCGAGTTTGCGCTGAACCGTTAAACCTATACCGAAGCTTCTCATTCCGCCTTGGTTTGTTAACTTGTTCCAATTGGCAATGCCACGTTCATTTTTGTTTTGCTCTAATAACTCAAAAACTTGATCCACATTCATGGGAGGCCTCGTTATCAATCGAGTCGTCGACTCGTTACATGCCCATCTTACTTAGACTTTCTAACTTGGACATACATTTTT
>NZ_CEYNSH010000060.1:0-13660 GCF_982872775.1 Psychrosphaera sp.
AAATATGGTGGTTCCCAAGGTGCCGATGAAAACCGAACCCTTGAACAACCGACGTGTTCAAGGCGGACCCCATATTCCCACCGTAGGCTTCTCGATTCATGCCAAAAGGCAAGCCGAGCCTGCGCAATAGCAGGAAGGATGGAACCCTAAAAAAGTATTATCGGCTCAGGGATACTAGTTATCTGTCAAACACCCCAGGTACCATATTTTCATGTTAACGTCAGCGGCGTTAAATAACGTTGCCGACTAGTTAACGATAGTTCAAGCAGACATTTGATACCAATAATTATTCGATACAATTGGTTGCTTAACTATTTCGCTGCGGAATATAACAGCTCTGTGTGTCAGTACAATGAAAATCAAAATTTAGATTGTTCAATTGCTTAGATTTTTGACTAAGTGCAGAAAAATTAAACTTTTAGGCTTACGGTAGTGACCAAATTGCCACCAAGTCTTCTGATTTTCACTAACTTCTATTACACTGACGTTAAATCATTTCTATCGAGCTTATTATGACCCATCAAGAACTAATGCAAGTGCTAAACGAGCACGACTTCACTGCAACTGCTAGCGAGATTCATGGCCTTTTAACTGGGCTTGTTGCTGGTGGCATGTCACGTGGTTCCAATGAATTTTTGGATCACATGGAAGAGTTATTCAACAACGGTTTGACGATTAAAGGCTCGTTAAAATCAGCAACGACGAAGTTAGTGGACGAGACCTTCACGCAATTAGAGTCAGATGAATTTGGTTTTGAGCCAATTTTACTAGAAGAAGATGAGTCTTTAACTGACCAAGCAACCGAATTAGTGAATTGGGTCCAGCATTTCTTAGTTGGTTTTGGTCTTTGTAAACGAGATCTTAAAACAGCGAGTAATGATGTAAGAGAAATCATTGAAGATATGACCAGCATTACACGTATGGAAGCGGAAATGGAAGATACCAATGAAAACCAAGCTGATTTTTATGAAGTCATTGAGTTTGTTCGAGTGTCGGCCATTTTGTGTTACCAAGAGTTTGGCAAAAAAGTAGTGGCAAGCCAGCCGGCAAGCAAAACACTCCACTAAGCACGATCCAATTCGCCGAGCAATCTGCCAACACCGTTATAAAATTAGAGGTAAAAATGAAGTTAACGATTCCGATGAATGAGTTTGCATCACGCAGAGCTGCATTATTAGAACAGATGAAGCCAAATAGTGTTGCCATTTTTCCTGCATCACGTGAATTAACGCGAAGCCGTGATACCGAGTTTCCATTTCGTCAGGACAGTGATTTCTTTTACCTAACGGGTTTTCCAGAACCAAATGCCTATTTGATTTTAGAAAAGTTAAGTGACGCAGCCGTCGGCGCAGAACAACAAACCATTAGTACATTGGTATGTCGAGTCAAAGACAAAACCGCCGAAATTTGGCAAGGTCGTCGCATTGGTAAAGAGCGTGCAAAGGTTGATTATTTGTTTGACGCGACTGCAGATGAAACAGAATTAGCTGAAACAGTTCAAACCGCCATTAATAACAAATCGACGTTGTACTTTGGGCAAGGCGAATACGATTATGCCGACAAACTTGTGTTCGATACTTTGCACACGCTTCGCATGGGCCCTAAAAAAGGCTGGTCAGCGCCAACAGAATTACTAGACGTAAGACCAATTGTTCACAACATGCGTCTGTTTAAATCGAGTGCCGAAATCGACGTGATGCGTAGGGCGGGTAAAATAAGTGCAGCTGCTCATACTAGAGCGATGCAATTTGCAGCGAAACAACATGCTCAAAACGAAGCGGTGACTGAATATCAACTTGAAGCCGAAATTCACCATCATTTTGCAATGAACGGTGCTCGCCACCCAGCCTACGGGACGATTGTCGGTGGCGGTGAAAACGCGTGTATTCTCCATTACACAGAAAACCAAGATGAAATAAAAAGTGGTGATTTAGTCCTTATTGACTCAGGCTGCGAACTTGAAGGTTATGCCGCAGATATCACTCGCACTTGGCCAGTAAATGGCACATTTAGTCCAGAGCAAAAAGCGATTTATGACATCGTACTTGACGCTCAGCTAGCCGTTTTAGACGCAATCAGCCCAGAAGCTTCATTAAAAACACTGACAGATGTATCGGTTCGCAAGGTGACGGAAGGACTAGTAAGTCTGGATATCTTAAAAGGCGATGTTGACGAACTGATCGAAAATAACGCGCATCGTGCGTTTTATATGCATGGACTGGCGCACTGGTTAGGTCTCGACGTTCACGATGTTGGTGACTACAACCAAGCAGGAGCTCAGCGTGGATTGCAACCAGGTATGATCTTTACCGTTGAACCAGGCATATACATAGACAGTGAAGCGGACTGTGATCCTAAATGGCATGGCATCGGTGTCAGAATTGAAGACAATATTTTGATCACAGAGGCAAGCCAAAACAGCGGTAAGCACTATGAAAACTTAACCGCGGACGTACCTAAGACAACCGCAGAGATTGAAGAGCTGATGCGCAACACAAGCGCTTAGACAATATGAACACAAACCCAAACACCCATTACGATGTTTTAGTATCTGGAGGCGGCCCAACTGGTCTTCTCACTGCTATTGGTCTGAAAAAAGAATGCCCAGATTTGAGTGTTGGTATCATCGAGCCGATTGATCAATCTCTAAGTGATGGCAATTCGAATGAAATGATAACGTCTAACTTCGATCAGCGCTGTTTGGCCTTATCGCATGGGTCATTGCAGCTATTGGATCATTGGGGTGTTTGGTCTGAACTTAAATCACATGGTTGGCCAATTCAAACTATAGTGACGTCCGATAGAGGTCACCTTGGCAAAACGGTTATGCGAGCGCGTGATTACGATTTAAATGCGATGGGGCAGGTTGCTTCCCTGCATAACTTAGGGTGTGCGCTTAAAGCTGGTGCCAAACAACTGGATATCGCTTGGTTTTGTCCTGACCGTATTGAATCAATGGAACTAGTGAATCTTGCGTGTAATAAGAGTATCGCCGCTACCGAAGGCGACATTTATGCTAGAGACAATCACAGCAATAGTGGCCTTGACTCTTACAACAACGACGACAACGACAGTGGCAATGATAAGGCCACACTTCAAGCAACTACTCAATCCAAGCGCCTCATTAAATTAGAATCTGGGCAAGAACTAACAACCGATTTACTGATTGTGGCTGAGGGTGGCCAGTCTTCAACGAGAAAACTGCTAAATATCACAAGCGACACATCAGAATATGGCCAGTCTGCTGTTATTGCTAATGTTAGAGTGACAGGCGCACAAGCCAAATTAAGCAGACAGTTTGACGATGCTGATCACAACGCTTTTGAGCGCTTTACCACCAACGGGCCTATCGCCTTTTTACCGATTGGCAAACAAGAATACAACGTCGTTTGGACTCAAACTCCAGAACAAGCCCTTGAAGTAAATGCGCTGACTGATGAAGCCTTTTGTGAGCGTTTACAACAAGAATTTGGTTTTGCAGCAGGACAAATTAAAAGTGTCTCCAAACGTGCAACCTATCCATTATCTCTAACTAGAGTCGAACGATTAACAGCGCCAAATGCGGTGTTATTGGGTAATACGGCTCACACTATTCATCCTATCGCGGGACAAGGCTTTAATTTAGGCGTTCGAGATATCGGAGTGCTCGTTTTTGCGATTAAAAAGGCGGCAAAAAGCGGTATTGCCATTGGTCGTTTTGATGTACTCAATGACTACGAAAAAAATCGCCAACACGATATAGATCGTATTGTGTCGTTTACCGATTTATTAGTTCGAGCTTTTGGAATAGAAGGACGCGCAGCTGCTTTGACAAGAACGACTGGATTGATGGCGTTGCAAGGTTCGGACACTTTACAACAGTGGTTAGCCCTTCATTTTATGGGTAGTCACCAACAATTTAATTTAGCAAAAGAGAAGTTACATGATTAGCACGGATATTGTCGTTGTCGGCGGTGGGTGTGTCGGCTTGACGGCGGCATTGGCACTGGCAGAGCAGGGCATTGCAGTTACCGTTATCGACCGAAGTACTGCATCAGTCGAATTAAGCGAGCCTCAAAGCCGAGTTAGCGCTATTTCTCTTGCTAGCCAACATGTTCTTGAAAACTTAGGAGCCTGGCAATACCTTCAACCCGAACGCTTATTACCCTACGACTCAATGCACGTTTGGGAAAAAGAAAGTTTTGGTGATATCCATTTTGATATTAATGACTTGAAGGCCAAGACACCGGTCGCTCAACTTGGCCATATTATCGAGAACAACCATATTCGAAATGCGTTAATTACTCGCGCTGAAGAACATGAACAAGTCACTTTATTGTTTGAAACGGAAATCGCCAGTATTCATAACAGTGACGAACAAGTGTTATTAACTTTATCTAACGGACAACCATTAATTGCCAACCTTTGTGTTGCCGCGGATGGTGCCCAGTCGTGGGTCAAAAAACAGCTTCGTATTCCCACTACTTTTTCAGACTATGACCATCACGCTATAGTGGCCAATATCAAGACCACAGAGGATCACCAAAATTGCGCCCGCCAGGTATTTTTACCAACGGGGCCACTAGCACTCTTGCCTATGTTTGACTCGCATACCTGCAGCATTGTTTGGTCAACCGAGCCTAATCACGCAGATATGTTGATGCAAATGACGGATGAAGACTTTGGTAAGGCTTTGACGGTTGCTAGCGACTCTGTTTTAGGGCCGCTTACCGTCACTACTAATCGGATCAAGTTTCCACTGACCATGCGATATGCTCAACAATGGATTGAGCAACGTGTCGTGTTTATTGGTGATGCGGCGCACACCATCCATCCATTGGCTGGTTTAGGAATGAACTTGGGGTTGATGGATGCGGCGAGCCTAGCGGATTGCATTACTGAGGTATTTAAGGACCATAGCGAAAGCCGAAAACAAGACGAATCATTCCACATTACCTTGCACAAATCGCTTCGCCAGTTCGAACGTTGGCGTAAAGCGGAAGCTCAAACTTACATCGCTGCGATGGCCGGCTTAAAGAATTTGTTTGATGGTGCCAACCCGTTAAAAAAAATAATCCGAGGTGTTGGGCTCAAAATGACAGACAAGTTGGGCTTTGCTAAAAGTAAGATTGTAGAACAGGCAGTTGGACTGCAAGGTGAACTCCCAAAATTAGCCAAAAAAGACCGTTCTTAAGCATTAGAATTACTAATCTTCAAGCCGTAGAGATATAACAATGATTGCGATATACTCCGTCGCAACTTTTTGGCTTTGATACGCAAAGCCAACTCAAAGCAGTGATCTAAGCTAATAATTACTAAAAGGTAATGCCATGAGCAACAGAACGGTTTTATTTGATAAGCACATCGAAGCGGGCGCTAAGATGGTTGACTTCCACGGTTGGGAAATGCCAATCAACTACGGCTCACAAATCGAAGAGCATCACGCAGTGCGCCAAGACGCAGGTATGTTCGACGTTTCTCACATGACAATTGTTGATATCAAAGGTTCTGAAGCCAAAGCGTTTTTACAAAAGCTTGTGACGAATGACGTTGCTAAACTTCAAGAAGAAGGCAAAGCCCTTTACACTGGTATGTTAAACGAAGAAGGCGGCGTTATTGATGACCTTATCGTTTACCACTTCAATGAGACGTTTTACCGCATGGTTGTTAACTCTGCGACTCGTGAAAAAGACTTAGCTTGGATCACCAAACAATCTGCCTCATTTGACGTAACCGTTACTGAACAACCTGACTATGCAATGATTGCCGTTCAAGGCCCAAATGCAAAAGCGAAAGTTGCAACCGTCATCTCAGCTGAACAACAAGCCGCGGTTGAAGGCATGAAGCCATTTTATGGTGTTCAAGCCGGTGACTTATTCATCGCAACGACAGGTTACACAGGCGAAGCTGGTTACGAAATTATTCTTCCACCAGAGCAAGCTGCCGATTTTTGGCAAGCACTAACAGATGCAGGCGTTAAGCCAGCGGGTTTGGGTGCGCGTGACACCTTGCGTCTTGAAGCGGGCATGAACTTATACGGCTCAGACATGGACGAAACCGTTTCTCCATTGGCAGCGAACATGGGCTGGACGATTTCTTGGCAGCCAGAAGACCGTGACTTTATTGGTCGCGAAGCACTTGCCAAATTAAAAGAGCAAGGTACTGACAAGTTAGTTGGCCTTGTGATGGAACAAAAGGGCGTTTTACGCGGTGGCCTTAAAGTGATCAGTGACGCAGGTGAAGGCGTAATCACATCAGGGACTTTCTCACCGACATTGGGTTTCTCGATTGCGATGGCACGAGTTCCAAAAGGTGTTGAGCTTAGCAGCACAGTTCAAGTTGAAATGCGTAAAAAACTGGTTGACGTAAAAGTCGTTAAAGCGGGCTTTGTTCGCAACGGTAAATCAGTACTTTAAAGAAATTTTTCTATCCGGGTTGACCCTTTTCTAAACAGCCATTATCTTTTTGAGTGGCTAAATAGACAATCAATCCGGACGGGCTTTAGTGTATGGACACAAGCCCAATATTTGAATTCAATAACATTAATAAAATAAAGATCCCTAAGGAACTTAACAATGAGCAATATTCCATCGGACTTAAAATACGCGTCGTCTCACGAGTGGGTGCGTAAGGAAGAAAACGGCATCGTAGTAGTAGGTATTACTGAGCACGCACAAGAATTGCTTGGCGACATGGTATTTGTTGACCTACCAGATGTAGGCGATGAGTTCGCGGCGGGTGACGACATTGCCGTTGCAGAATCTGTAAAAGCAGCGTCTGACATCTATGCGCCAGTAGCCGGTGAAGTTGTTGCAGTAAACGAAGACTTAGAAGACTCACCAGAGAACGTTAACTCTGACCCATACGGTGACGGTTGGATGTTCAAAATTAAATTGGAAGACGAGTCTGAATTAGAAGACTTACTTGACGCGGAAGGTTACGCCGAATCAATCGACGAAGACTAAGTCGAAGCCATTAAAAGCCTCGCAGGTTTAAAATCTGCGAGGTTTTGTCTATTTAAACTGTAGGAAGTCTGTTAGCCATGTCAGAAAAATCGAGCCTTACTCAACTAGAGCAAAACGAAATCTTTATCCGCCGTCATATAGGTCCTAGCCAAGAAGAACAGCTAGAGATGTGTAAGACGTTAGGCGTAAGCTCAGTTGAAGAACTTATCGACCAAACGGTTCCAGGTAAAATCCGTTTAGAAAGTGACCTAAACATCAACGATTCGCAAACGGAAGAACAAACCCTTGCGTATTTAAAATCAGTAGCGAGCGAAAACAAAGTCGCTAAGTCTTATATTGGTTTAGGTTACCACCCAGTTTCTGTTCCAAATGTTATTTTACGTAACGTTATGGAAAACCCAGGTTGGTACACGGCATATACGCCTTATCAGCCTGAGATTGCTCAAGGCCGATTAGAATCACTTCTTAACTTCCAGCAGTTAACTATTGACTTAACAGGCTTAGAATTAGCCAGTGCTTCACTTCTAGATGAAGCGACGGCAGCAGCTGAAGCTATGGCGCTAGCCAAACGTGTTGCCAAAGCAAAAAAAGCCAATACTTTCTTCATCGCTGATGACGTATTCCCACAAACGGTAGACGTAGTAAAAACTCGTGCAGAGCTTTTTGGTTTTGACGTTGTTGTTGATAAAGCGGAAAACGTAGGTGACCACGAGATCTTTGGTGCGCTTTTCCAGTTCACTGGTCAAGAAGGTCAAGTAAACGACATTCAGCCATTGGTTGAGCAAGTTCATGAGAAAAAAGCCATTGCAATTGTTGCGGCTGACATCATGAGCTTAGTCTTGTTAGAAGGTCCAGCTAAGTTTGGTGCAGATGTTGTCTTAGGTTCAGCACAGCGTTTTGGTGTTCCTATGGGCTACGGTGGTCCACACGCGGCTTTCTTTGCAACAACAGACAAATTTAAGCGTTCTTTACCAGGTCGTATCATCGGTGTTTCTAAAGACCGTCGTGGTAACAAAGCACTTCGTATGGCGATGCAGACTCGTGAACAACACATCCGCCGTGAAAAAGCCAACTCGAACATTTGTACGGCTCAGGTATTACTAGCGAACATGGCGTCGTTCTACGCGGTTTATCACGGCCCACAAGGCCTTAAGGCAATCGCACAGCGCATTAATCGTTATGCCGACATCTTTGCATTAGGTCTAAAAGAGAAGGGCGTTGAGCTAGTTAATGACACTTGGTTCGACACGATTACTTTTAAAGCTGACAACAAAGACGCAATTTTAGCTAAAGCGGCAGACAAGCTTGTTAACTTCCGTTCTGACTTGGACGGTAAGCTAAGCGTTTCAATGAACGAAAACGTGACACGTTCTGACATCATTGAGTTATTCGACTTAGTATTAGGTGAAGACCACGGCTTAACTGTTGAAGACTTAGACGCAAAAGCTCAAGGTTTTGATTCATTACCAGCTGCTTACACGCGTAAAACAGACATTTTGACTCACGACGTATTTAACTCGTACCAGTCAGAAACTGAAATGATGCGTTATATTCGTAAGCTTGAAGGTAAAGACTTATCGCTTAACCACTCAATGATCTCGTTAGGCTCATGTACGATGAAGCTTAATGCGACGGCAGAAATGATCCCAGTGACTTGGCCAGAATTTGGCAGCATGCACCCGTTTGCACCAATGGACCAAGCGCAGGGTTACCGCAAGATGATTGGTGAGTTGTCTGATTACCTCATCGAAATCACAGGTTATGACAACATTTCAATGCAGCCTAACTCAGGTGCACAAGGTGAATACGCGGGTCTAATCGCGATTCGTAAGTACCACGAAAGCCGTGGTGACCATCACCGTAACATTTGTTTGATCCCAAGTTCGGCGCACGGAACGAACCCAGCGTCAGCGCAAATGGCAAGCATGAAAGTCGTTGTAGTTAACTGTGACGACGAAGGTAACATCGACATGGATGATCTTCGTGCGAAAGCCGAAGAGCACAAAGACGCGTTATCGTGCATCATGGTAACTTACCCATCTACACACGGTGTATATGAAGAGTCAATCCGTGAAGTATGCGACATCGTTCACGACAACGGTGGTCAGGTTTATATGGATGGTGCCAACATGAACGCACAGGTTGGCCTAACAGCACCTGGTTTCATTGGTTCTGACGTATCTCACCTGAACCTACACAAAACGTTCTGTATTCCACACGGTGGCGGTGGTCCAGGTATGGGCCCAATCGGTGTTAAGTCGCACTTAGCGCCATTCTTACCTAACCACCAAGTGACTAAAGTAGAATTCTTTGGTGACAACCAAATCGACAACGTCGGTATGGACAACGGTGCTGTATCAGCTGCGCCTTATGGCTCTGCAGGTATCTTACCGATTTCTTGGGCCTACATTGCGATGATGGGTAAACACGGTCTACGCCAAGCAACCGAAGTGGCGATTCTTAACGCCAACTACGTAACAGAGCGTTTGAGCCAACACTACCCAATCTTGTATCGTGGTCGTAACAACCGCGTTGCACACGAATGTATCGTAGACTTACGTCCACTTAAAGAAGCCTCAGGCATCTCAGAAATGGACATCGCTAAGCGTCTAAATGACTACGGCTTCCACGCGCCGACTATGTCGTTCCCAGTTGCAGGCACACTTATGATCGAGCCAACTGAGTCAGAAGCAAAAGTCGAACTAGACCGCTTTATTGACGCCATGATCGCCATCCGCGAAGAAATCGCAAAAGTCGAAAACGGCCAGTGGACCCTAGATAACAACCCGTTAGTCTTTGCACCACACACAGCCGAAGACGTACTTGACCCAGAGTGGGACCGCGCATACGCACGCGATTATGCTGCATTCCCATGTGAAGCGGTTAAAGCCAACAAATTCTGGCCAACCGTAACTCGTATCGACGACGTATATGGCGACCGCAACCTTGTTTGTAGCTGTCCTGATATTGATACTTATCGAGACGAGTGATTGGTTGTTGATGCTTAATTAAGTATCCGACAAAGTCATATTAGAGAAGCGAACCAGAGATGGTTCGCTTTTTTGTTTTTAATTTGTAGTGATGTAAACGTAACGTAATTGAAGTGAAACTGATTTGCAGGTTTCAAACAGCGGGTACTTGCTAGCTTTCATCTAAAAGACTTCGCGAATGGTTACATAGTCTGAACTCTTGCGAATAACGATTACATGTGTAATTCTTATGCTTGCATTGATTACAAGTGTAATCCTAATATGTTTGAGAATATTTCCCAATAAAGAAGTGAAACTATGAATTTCATCAAATTGTTAGCGCTTTTTTTTGTCCTATTGCTGATAGGCTGTACGAACAGGCCCACTGTGCATATATACGCTAAATACTTGGACGAGCCGCAGAAGGCGTTTTTATCGGAGCAGTTAACGCAAAAAGACTATCAAATTAAGTTTAACAATTTGGATTTTCCGACAACGGTATCCGAAAACACCTTGCTGTACTCTTTATTTTTAGAGCAACGTGAAGTAATCAATCAGGCCAAGGCGGTGGTTGAGAAGGCTGGTATGACGGTCGAATACACTAACGCCTTAACAACTGGGAATCATTGGTATACCAAAAACTCCATTGCTTTGTTTTTATTTCCGAAGGGCAGTAAAGCAATAGGTGAGTTGTTCCGCCAGGATCTGCAACATACCTATCAAGCAAAAGAGTGTGGTGGTAACTATGAGCTGAGTTTAAAAAGCGACGGCACATACGTTTTATTGGATAATAACCAGCTGGCAGAAAAAAGGGTTATCTCCAAAGGTAATTGGCTTTATCGACAATTCCCTTATATCGAATTGCAAAAGTTTGGAGCAGATTACTCAGAATTTTATTTTGAAATTTCTCAGGAGACAAAACGAGACAATATCAGTGAAATAGAATTCATTACATTAAATTACTTAAACAACAGTCAATTTGAGAAAGGTTGTCAGTTTTTGTATGGATTGAGAAAAACATAATCACTAAGGGTTGAAAGCATATCTGTCTTTAAATTATACACTTACGCCATTTTATATTTTGATGTAAGGTTTAATACGTTTCCCAAATGGAAAACACCAACCACTCGAAGTATAAAAACTCCAGACCTCGAGTGTAAAAAGTAGTGGAGTTGCAGTATTAAAAAGGACTTAAAATGAAAAGTGTATTTTTCTTTGATTCAATGCTTACCCCTAAAATCATCACCTTTGTTTATTGGTTGTTGCTCTTGATAGCTATCGGCACTGGCGTTGCCGCGATGATGAACCGATATGAAGGATTTTGGGTTGGATTACCTATAATAGTATTTGGCGCCATTGGTGCTCGACTTTGGTGTGAGCTAATGATCGTGTTGTTTAAAATTAACGAAAATGTTCAAAAAATAGCTGAAAAATCAGAGTAACAAGCTCAGTCCAAGGCGACTATTGATTGACACCATTGCTTGGTTTAAATCAAATTATAAGTCTGCTTTTAGTATAATAGGCACCGAGAAGGGTGCCTTTTTTAATGCTAACAAGTCTATGATACGAGATATCTCAAAAGAGTTTGACATGTCTCGTCGTAATTCAAACATGACACTTTATAAAGTATTACGACTTTCTATAGAATCAAGCCGTTTTGTGTTAAACGGCAGATGTTATAGACTACTCCGGCTCAATTAAGGATGAGTTAGAGCGAAGCAAACTGCGGATTTATAATAATAAAGCTCATCCAAGGAACAGGATAAAAATGAAAAAGAAGTTACTTTCTGCGCTTGTTGCAGCTGTGTTTGTACAAGGTTGCATCGATGTTGAACAAGATGAACAAAACGAGTTATTGGCTCAACAAAACGAGTTATTAAGCCAAGCAAACGAAACAAATAAAACCCAACAAACGGGTAACCCAATCATTTTGTCTGGTGTTGTAATTGATAGCCAAACAGAGCTACCTGTTACGGCTGGTACAGTTAAAATAAAACTGGGTCAAACCTGGTCTGAGCCGGTTGCACTTTCAACGGGCACATTTGAACTAAAAGACATTCCTTTTTACAGTGACTACAACCTTCTTATTGAGTCTACAGACGGTTCATTTATGCCAATTATGCGTGCTGGTCGCACTGGTTACGGTGAGGCTGGGGCGACGGTATATACGGATTTAGGCCAAATAAAGGTTGGCACACCGGTTGAATATGAATTGACGGTTTTAGATAAAAGAACCGGTGAAGCAATTTCTGGTTTAGAGTTCACCGCGTCATCTAGTTCAACAAATGACTTGGAAGCGCGTGATTTAATGCACAAGTCAACACAAGATACCGCAACGGGTAAGTATAAAATCACGGTTCCTGCTGGCATTGTCGAGCGAGTTGAAACAAGTTTAGATGTCGATGGTGATAACCAGCGCGACTATCGTTTAAAAGATATCGAGGATAATTATAGCGACTCGATGGGTAAGCTGTCGTTTTGGTTTGATCGCAATGAGCAAGAAATGGACACGACTGCAGAGCTGCTTGAAGTGGAAGAGTCATCAGAGCCACTGTCATCTACAGTTGAAGTGCGTTTTTCTGTTGTCGACTTCGAGGCCAACGCGATCGCTGACTTAGAAATTGAGTCGAGTCGAGGTGATATTGCAACGTATAACGCCGAAACGGGCCAGTATTCTGTGACATTAGAGCTTAAAGGCTCTCATTCCACATCAATTCTTATCCCTAGTTTTGAATATGATGGTATAGGTTATGAATCAACATCAATAGATGCATATTTGAACTCTGAAAACCTAGTCATTTCTTTCTCAAATACGAGAAACGCCGTTTACGGTAGCGAATACGACCTTGAGACAACTGAAGTTGACGTAGCAGTTATGCCACGTACTTATATCATTGGATCGGATTATGTTCCGGTTATCGCCAAACAGCAGGTGGTCACTGGGCCAGAGTTTGGCTACAAAGTTTTCTATGCATCAGGCATCGAATTGATGGAAGACTCGGTATCGCTTGTCCAAAAAGACGCTTTAATTATAACAAAGGGTGATGCATCAGCTACAGACTTTGTTCCTGCTGGTACAACCCGTTTTACAGTGGAAGACGTTGAAGTTGAGAGTACAGCATCATTATCCTTGAATGATACTTTATTGTCAGTTGTGCCGAACTCTGAATTAAAGGTTTCGGAGCGTTATGAATACCGTATTGGTAATCTTAATATAAAAGGTTCTGATACCACCTTTGCAAATAGCGCGGCGAACAAGGAATTTGAAGTGTACGATGCTTCTGCAGAAACGTTTGATATCAACGATATAGTGGTTGATAACAATAACTATTCAACTAATGGTCAGTTTATGTTGACGGAGAACACGGCAAACGAGCCTGTAACGACATCAGCGTATCAAAACCGAATTATTGTTGTTTTCCCGCCATCAATTACTTCGTTAGAGCACTTTACTCTTCGTTTCACAGGAGGTGTTGAGTACGGAACGCCATTCACTGAAAATGATAGTATGGTTGTTGTGTCTAACGGTTATGTCTATGCGAGTCAACGCTATGCGGCTGCGACTGCTCAAAATGAGACGATTTCTGGTTCACCCGTTACTATTGAAAATGGAATGACCATAGCTGATGGAAGGCATTACATGTCTAGTGATTTTTGGCGCTGGATGGGTGATAACACAAGTACTAGCGAAAACACGGTTACATTTGAATACAGCTATGAGTTGAAGGATGGAACGGTTTCAGAAGG
>NZ_CEYNSH010000061.1:0-13416 GCF_982872775.1 Psychrosphaera sp.
AAGCTTATTTTAAATATATTAACAACCGGGTCTTTTGTGCAATTAGGTAAATGTTATGAAAACCTGATGGTCGATGTGAATGTCTCAAATGTGAAGCTAAAACAAAGAGCACTAAGGATAATCCAAGAAGCAACTCAGTGCTCAGCCGAACAGGCAGAGGATTATTTGAATCGAGCAAACAACAAGGTAAAACCAGCGATATTGATGTTTTTAGCGCAAATGGATTTCGCTCAAGCTAATGACCTACTGAACGCACACGCAGGCAAGTTAAAACTTGCTCTCGCCGCCGCAAAGGCAGGAGTGTAAATCGATGAGCCTTCTATTAAGATTGGACAATTGTTCAACTGAATTGATGTATGAGTCACTTCGTTCGCTAGTAAAAGTAGTAACTAGGTTCACGCTATGCGCGTTATTTTTAGTAATTTTAATTCCAATAAAAAGCTTTGCTACTGAGTCCAAAAACCTAGTATTAGGAGCAGAACAAACAGACCTTTACTTACCATTATTAAAAGGTAAAAGAGTAGGCTTAATCGTCAATCAAACCTCCACAACTACAGACGTAAATGGTAACCAACAACACCTTGTTGATCATTTAGTAAGGCACGATATTAATATTGTGCGACTATTTGCACCGGAACACGGGATTAGAGGGGATCATTCGGCTGGCGAAAAAGTAAAATCTAGTAAAGACACTAAAACCGGTATCGACATCGTTTCTATTTACGGCGCATCAAAAAGGCCTATGCCTAAACACATTAAAGACTTAGACGTACTCGTGTTTGATATTCAAGACGTAGGCGCTCGATTTTATACTTACATCAATAGTATGTTCTATATGATGCAGGCCGCCAAACAGCATGGTATTCCATTTGTCGTATTAGATAGACCCAATCCTAATATAGATATGATTTCGGGCCCTATGTTAGACCCCGAATTTTCATCATTTGTTGGCCTTCTCCCTATACCAATGATTCACGGCTTAACAGTTGGCGAATTGGCTAAAATGATTGTTGGGGAAAATTGGCTAGAAAAAATTGAGCCACTGCAACAGGCCTTAAAGTCAGGTAATTCGTTTAGCAGCCGAACTGAGAACATTAGTGATAGTGATAGCGAAAGCGAATTCGCAACCGATGCCACAGCCCCAAAGCAATTAGCGCTCACTGTAATCCCGGTCAAGCATTACCATCGCACTATGCGTTACCAGCTGCCTATTCCGCCAAGCCCTAATTTACCGAATCACCAAGCCGTGCGCTTGTACCCTTCTTTGTGCCTTTTTGAGGCAACACCTATCAGTATTGGCCGTGGTACCGATTTTCCGTTTCAGGTCATAGGCCACAACCAAGTCTATTTCGGTGACTTTGAGTTTGTTCCGACGTCACGCCCGAAAGCATCTAAACATCCCAAATTAGAAAATCAGAAGGCAACAGGCGTTGATTTAAGAAACGTCCAAGTCAATGGGTTTACACTGAGTTATTTACTCAAATGGCATCAATTGTTTGTTGATAAAGACCAAACGTTTTTCACACGTGCGGGCTTTTTTGACAAGCTAGCAGGAACGGACTCATTAAGAAAACAAATCAAAGCTGGATGGACTGAATCACAAATAACCGCGAGCTGGGAAAAACAGATACAAGCATTTAAAAAATTAAGAAGCCCATATCTACTTTACCCAAAAACACCTAAAGAATAGTGTCGCTTTTAATAGAACAGTAAACGCCACAACCAGCCAGAGTTAAGATACTCCTCACAACCTCTTAACTGCTTGGCATACAAACGAGCTCTAGCATCGACTTTATTGGCAACGTTTATTAGCCAGCGTTTTTTACGGTAGGTTTTACGCTTATAGCCGCCCCAACCTTCGTGGTAGTTTAGGTATTGATTCTTAGCGTCCCACTTTGAGACTTTGTTTATACGGTGGGTCTTGTTGGTATACCAACCCATAAAATCAACAGCATCTTCAAAGTCATCACGGTCGGCCCAGCTATTGCCCGATTCTTTTTTGTATTCAGACCATGTCACTGTTTTGGCTTGAGAATAACCATATGCAGAGCTCGCTCGGCCAATTGGAATGAATCCTAAGAAATATTCCATCGGTGGCGCAGCGTCGGCTTTGAATGAGCTCTCTTGATACATCATTGCCATTACGACATGTATTGGAGTGCCCCAACGATCATTCATATCATTGGCATCGTCCCACCAATCTTCACGTTCTTTAAAAATTTCACATACGTTAGAAATGTTTTTGGGTTGAGGAGTCGTACAACCAGCCAATAAAAACGTAAGAATGAAGGCACTGAATATTTTTTTCATATTTTTTGAACTTCTCTGTAATTCCATGTCTAACTAACCAGTAACAGAATTTTTCCCTGAAATTATTGTTAGTTTTAACGAGTAATTAATTTACTCGTTTTTTTTTGCTTTTTTAAACTAATTTCAATTTATTTTGTTTTTCACGGTTTTTTCCATGAATTTAATCAGATTGTAATCAAGCTCTTGTAAATTAATTACGATCTTTTTTCGAAAATTTTATAATTTTTTGAACTTTCCGGAAATGACCTGTCTAACATAGTGAAAGCAGTTTTTTTCATTCCCTGGAAGTTGTTGTTAGTTTTGGCGAGCGCATTATGCGGCTCGCCTTTTTTTTGCCTCGAATTCAGCCGCCTCGAATTTAGCCTCTATTTCACGTATGAAACACTCAACGGAATTTCGAACCATCTAAGGCAAACAAAATTTAATTTAGATATGGTACTAGAAAAACCGCACACCTAAAGCGAATGCCAGACGTGCGGTTTAAGATTAATATTTGGCTGGAGTCTGAGGTGAAACTAACGAGTTTTTAATAAATTCTCGTAGGTCTTCATTTGACTGGCGTAAATCTTCATATCGCAAATACATCATATGACCACTACGATAGCCTTTGAAAGACAAGCGCTCTTTCATTTTGCCACTTGGGTCAAGCTGCCACATAGTATATTTGGCATCAAAATAGTTGGTTGCACCATCGTAATAGCCTGCTTGGACTAATACATTAAGGTACGGGTTTTGCGCCATCGCCAATCTTAGGTTTTCGCCTGTTTTGTTGTTTGAGCGATCCCATGGACGTACAGGTCCAAACATGTTGTATTTAACATCTGTGACATAGCCTAACTCTTCACGTAAGTAATAGTTAATCGCTGGTGTGAAACTGTGTAACCACGAGTCTAACTCTGCCCAGTAGTCAGGGCGTGAGCCCGTCTCTTTCTCATCGATACCTAAATATCGTGAGTCTAGACGACCTATTGTTTGGCCACGGTCACGCAATAACTCTTTCCAGAAGTACGTGGTTTCGATATCTAAGTTACTACGGATAACCTCTTGCTCAGACAAACCAGAATATAACGCTACTTTTTTAGCAATAGCTTGTTTCTCTGTCTCAGAGATAAACCCACCTTTTGCCAACGCTGGAATGTATTGATTAATGGTGAATGACTCAACTTCTGGTAGCAGCTCCATTAAGTCTTTGGACTGTAACTCTTCGCTTAGTGCTTTGTGATGCCAAGCGGCAGCAGCAAAGTAAGGAAGACGATTAGCCGCTTTTACTGGACCATCGCGTTTGATGCCGATATCAGTCGGAGATACTAATATTACACCGTTAAGATACATCCATTGACGGCTTTGTAGCTCCAGCGCTAATCCAGAAACACGCGTCGTACCATAGCTTTCACCCACTAAGTACTTAGGAGAACGCCAGCGATTATTGCGCGTAACAAAAGTATTAATCCACTCGGCTAAATATTTGATATCTGCATTTACACCAAAGAACATTTCTTTTTGTTCAGCATCACTCGGCATCTTCCCTTCTTTATTAGGCAAAACACGTGAATAACCGGTGTTAACAGGATTTACAAAAACGATATCCGCCACGTCCAATACTGAATATGGGTTGGTTTTTACGCCATAAGGTTGTAGTGGAAAACCTTCACTATCGACGTTTAAGACTTTAGGGCCTGTGTAAGCAACGTGCATCCAAACTGATGCCGAACCTGGGCCACCATTAAAAGAGATCAGTAATGGACGGCTTGCATCATTTTTAACATCTGTACGCTTGTAGTAGGTATAGAATAACGTTGCTGTTGGGTTGCCTTCTTTATCCCATACAGGCTGAGTACCAACAGTCGCACTGTATTTTACTTTTTTTCCTGCGATTTTAGTGGTGTGATTTGTCGTCTTGCTGCTATCAACATCAATAAAACGACCAAACTCAGTTTGAGCGCTGGCACTAAATGCCATTGAAAATAAAGTAAGACCAAACAACACGGCGGTTGCTAGGCTCCTAGTTATTATTGTCATTTCCTTTCCCCATTTTTTTATACTTGTTGCATATAAGTAAAAAAGGGCAAATATGCCCTTTCTTTTAGTATTTAAAATAGTCTTTTAAAAACTCATCAAAACTGAGCGTGTCCGCCGCTTCAATTTGTTTTTGTTTGGCCAAGGACTTCTGCCCTTCCTCAATTAAAAACGAAGCTTTAAAGTGAGTTGCTGGCGTGGTTGATATTTGAGTTTTGTACGCATCTGCCAACTCAAGGCTATATATTCCGTTGTCTTTATCTGATTTGATTAACTCGTTGAGTAACAAACCCGACAGCGTTTTATTTGGATTGTCCTGACACGGTAGCACTCGGTTTAAGGCGATTGCGTAATGCATACCACCGTAGTGTCCATCTAACCAATCAGCCAACACTTTCATTTCTGCAAAGATTTCTGCAACCCACTCGTTGCGATCGACATCTTCGCCATCGAGTTTTAGCAGTAACTCTTCGGCACGGCCATTAAGTACAATGCGATCGATGTTTTCATCGGCTTCGTTTTGTTGCTCAGGGCTAAGCTCATCTCGTTCGCTGAACAAACAAAACAACATAAACAAATCCAACACGCGCATTTGTTCTTTCGTAATACCATACGGGCTAAATGGATTAACATCGAGTGCTCTAAGCTCAACATACATAATGCCGCGACGTTCTAGTGCATCCGTTGGCTTTTCACCTGAACGAGCTATCTGTTTAGGACGAACCGGTGCGTATAATTCGTTTTCGATTTGTAGAATATTGTCATTAAGCTGCTGGTAATCAGTACCAATTTTGACGCCAATCTCTTGATACTCTTCAGATTTGGTGCGAATTGCTTGACGTAGCTTAGCAATATAATTTTGTAAATCACCATACTCTACATTGAGAGAAGACTGAGCGCTGTTGGTATAACCTAGGTCACTCATTCGAAGAGACGTGGCATGAGGTAAATAAACGGTGCCTTTACCTAGAGATTCAAATGGCATGACATCATCATTGCCTTCTAAAAAAGAGCGACACATAGCTGGAGATGCACCGAATAAGTAGGTAATTAACCAAACGTGACGTTTGATATTACGAACCATACGCATGTATTGCTCAGACTGGAAGGTCGTTAAATCACTATTATCACCCAGAGACTTTTGATAAACACTCCAAAACTCTGGTGGTAATGAAAAGTTATAGTGAATGCCAGCAATAGCCTGCATCATTGAACCATAACGATTTTTTAGACCTTTTCGGTAAGTGCGTTTCATCTTACCGACGTTGGACTCACCAAAATAAGCAATAGGGATCTCGTCTTGATGCTCAATAAAACAAGGCATACTCATTGGCCACAGCACTTCATCACCGATATTTTTTACCACAAAGTGGTGAATATCCTGCAATTGAGAGTAAGTTTCATCAATATTATTGGAAGGCGGTGTAATCAACTCTAACAACGCTTCTGAATAATCAGTCGTTATATACGGATGGGTCAATGCCGCCCCTAATAATTTTGGGTGTGGCTGCTGAGATATTTTACCCTTGGGAGTCACACGAAGAGTTTCACGCTCTATGCCGCGTTGGATGTTTTTAATGGCGGGGGTAACTTCAACAGAGGCAAGTCCGTCCAAACGTTGTTTTAGTGTGGTCAAAATACAATCGTTCCTTAAGCTCTCAATTTAAAGGCTCTTTATGGCGTCATTAGACACGATTATAAAGGGTAAACTTTCAAAAAAATTTACTATTTTTGTTGTTTTTCATCAGCATCGAACAAAATAACAGCTAACGTTCAAAAAAACATCTATATTCAATCGAGCAACCCATTGATGCCTATTTAAATACAAAAAAGCCATCACAAGGATGGCTTTTATCAAATATAGCGAGATATTTACAATCTAGCCAACCCACTTACGGGCATTTCTAAACATACGCATCCATGGGCTATCTTCTTGCCACTCGTCCGGGTGCCATGAGTTACTCACCGTTCTGAACACACGTTCAGGGTGTGGCATCATGATAGTCACACGACCGTCTGTCGTTGTTAAAGAAGTAATACCTTCTGGAGAACCATTAGGGTTCGCCGGGTAAACATCCGTCACATCACCGCGGTTATTGACGTATTGCATCGCAACAGTACCTGATGCGACAGCCTGATTGATTGCGTCTTCAGATGAGAACTCTGCACGACCTTCACCGTGCGAAACCGCAATTGGCATTCTCGAGCCTTCCATACCTTGGAAGAACACAGATGGTGTATCTTTGATTTCAACAAGGCTGAATCGAGCTTCAAATCGCTCTGACTTGTTAGTGACAAATCGCGGCCAATGTTCGCTTCCTGGGATCAATGAACGCAAGTTAGACATCATCTGACAACCGTTACACACACCTAAGCTGAAAGTGTCTTCACGGTGGAAGAAAGCCTTGAATTGAGCCGCTAATTCTTCATTAAATAATATCGATTTAGCCCAACCTTCACCGGCGCCTAATACGTCACCATATGAGAAACCACCACAAGCAACAAGACCTGTAAATGACTCAAGGTTCACTCGCCCCGATTGTAAATCACTCATGTGAACATCAATCGCATCAAAGCCAGCACGATTGAACGCTGCCGCCATTTCAACGTGAGAGTTAACGCCTTGTTCACGTAAAATCGCCACCTTTGGTGCAACCGCTTTACCCGTTGCAGTTTGAGCAATATGTGAGGCAACAATATCTTCATTGATATCGAAGGTCAGGTGTGTATTTAAGCCTGGATCTTCAACATCAAACTTGGCATCAAACTCTTGTTTAGCACATTCTGGGTTATCACGACGTGTTTGCATTTGGAACGTTGTTTCAGCCCATACTGTACGATAATGCGTACGAGTATTTTCAAGAACCACCTCACCACTTAATTCAAAACGAATCGCATCATCGCTAGTCACATCACCGATTACGTGACTCATGTCCGCAAGACCGTGCTCGGCTAGAACGGCCATAACACTTTCTACGTCATCTTCAGCAACCTGAACGACAGCACCTAGTTCTTCAGAGAATAAGCTCGCTAAGGCGTCATTACCCAGACCGTCTAACTGAACATTAACACCTGCTTTACCAGCAAAGGCCATTTCTGTCACAGTAGAGAATAAGCCACCATCTGAACGGTCGTGATATGCCATCAACTTGTTGTCAGCTAATAGAGCCTGAACACCATCGAAAAAGCCTTTTAGTAATTCAGGGGCATCTAAATCAGGCGCTTGAGTACCAAGCTGGTTGTAAACTTGGGCCAAACAGCTCGCACCTAGGCGGTTTTGTTTGTTACCTAAATCAATAAGAACAAGCTTACTTGCACCTTTGTCCGTTCGTAACTGAGGTGTTAACGTTTTACGGATGTCTTCAACACGAGAGAATGCAGTAATAACAAGTGAAAGTGGAGCAGTCACCGCTTTGTCTTCGCCATGCTCATCTTGCCATTGGGTTTTCATCGACATCGAGTCTTTACCAACAGGAATGGTCAAGTCGAGTGCAGGACACAACTCTTCACCTACCGCTTTAACGGCTTCGTACAAACCAGCGTCTTCACCAGGGTGCCCCGCTGCAGCCATCCAGTTTGCAGACATTTTAATGCGCTTAAGCTCACCAATGTTTGCCGCCGCGATGTTAGTAATCGACTCTGCAACCGCCATACGAGCCGATGCACCGTAGTTAAGTAATGCGATTGGGGTACGTTCACCCATCGCCATCGCTTCACCGTGGTAGCTATCAAGTGCCGCTGCTGTTACTGCGACGTCCGCCACAGGAACCTGCCATGGACCAACCATTTGATCCCGAGCAACCATGCCTGTAACCGAGCGGTCACCGATGGTTACTAAGAATGTTTTTTCTGCAACTGTAGGCAGTCTTAAAATACGTTCTGCCGCATCAGCAAGCTCGATACTACTCGTGTCTAGCTCTGAACCTGTGTCCGCCTTCGATTCGACATCACGATGCATTTTAGGCGGCTTACCTAGCAATACATCCAACGGTAGGTCGACAGGCTTATTGTCAAAATGTTCGTCCGTAAGCGTCAGGTGACGTTCTTCTGTTGCTTCACCAACCACTGCATATTCAGCTCGCTCACGCTGGCAAATCGCTTCAAACATTGGCATATTTTCAGGCGCAACTGCTAAAACATAACGCTCTTGAGATTCGTTACACCAAATCTCTAACGGCGACATGCCAGGCTCATCGTTTGGTACGTTTCTCAGCTCAAAACGTCCACCGCGCTCACCATCATCCACTAATTCAGGGAAGGCATTTGATAGACCACCCGCACCAACATCGTGGATGAAAGAAATTGGATTCGCATCACCTAACTGCCAACACTTGTCGATTACTTCCTGACAACGGCGCTCCATTTCTGGGTTTTCACGTTGAACAGAAGCAAAGTCTAAGTCTTCATTCGATTGACCTGACGCCATTGAGCTAGCAGCACCGCCACCAAGACCAATGTTCATCGCTGGACCACCAAGGGCAATTAACTTAGCGCCAACAGGAATCGTGCCTTTGTTGGTGTGTTCACGACGAATATTACCAAGACCACCGGCAAGCATAATTGGCTTGTGGTAACCGCGAACCTCTTCGCCATTAAAGCTATTTACTTTGTCTTCAAAGGTACGGAAATATCCAAGGATATTAGGACGACCAAATTCGTTGTTAAATGCTGCGCCACCAAGTGGGCCTTCAGTCATAATATCAAGTGCGGTAACGATACGGCTTGGTTTACCAAAGTCATTTTCCCAAGGCTGTTCAAAACCAGGGATGCGTAAGTTAGATACGGTAAAACCAACTAAGCCTGCTTTTGGCTTAGAGCCTCTACCGGTTGCACCTTCATCACGAATTTCACCACCAGAGCCTGTCGCTGCACCTGGGTATGGTGAAATGGCCGTTGGGTGGTTATGAGTTTCGACCTTCATTAAGATGTCGATATTTTCATGATGGTATTTGTATTGACTGGTCACTGGGTCTGCAAAGAAGCGCCCTGCCTCTGAGCCGTGCATCACAGCGGCATTATCTTTATATGCAGAAGTCACATATTCTGGATTATGTTCAAAGGTGTTCTTGATCATTTTGAACAAAGATTTTGGCTGTTGCACACCGTCAATCGTCCAGTCAGCATTAAAGATCTTATGACGACAATGTTCTGAGTTTGCTTGAGCAAACATATACAGTTCAATGTCATTTGGGTTGCGTTCAAGCTTAATGAAGCTTTCAACTAAATAATCAATTTCATCTTCTGCTAGTGCCAAGCCCATCTCAATGTTGGCTTTTGACAGGGCCTCACGACCTCCACCTAACACATCAACACTGGTCAGTGGTTTTGGTGACTCTTGATAAAACAGGTGACGGCCAGACTCCAAGTCGTCAAATACAGACTCGGTCATTCGATCGTGTAATTCTGAATAAATAGTTTGAAGCTGGGTGTCTGAAAGTGGAGCAGAAGTTTCTATATAGTATGCAATTGCGCGTTCGATTCGTTTGACTTGAGAGAGGCCGCAATTGTTGGCGATGTTTGTTGCTTTGGTGGACCAAGGAGAAATGGTGCCGGGGCGAGGGGTGACTAAAATTAACTTTCCGCTGGGTTGATGTGACTCGATTTTGGGGCCGTATTCTAATAAGGCGTTGAGTTTGTCGAGTTCTGGGTCGGAAAGTGTTGATTCTATATCCGCGAAATGTACAAACTCAGCATAAATGTCTTTTATATTGAGTCCGTGTTGATTAAACGCAGACAGTAACTTGTTGACTCGAAAGTCAGAGAGAGCTGGAGCACCACGAAGGATTAACATTGCCAATTCACCGTTCATGTTGAAAGGAAAGAAATTAGGCGCGCATTATACCTGTAATTTTTACCAATAAACAGAATTCTGTGATAGTTTATTCTGTGATAGTTTATCGGATTAGATGTTCAAAAAAATAAAGCTGATTAATAACATACAGCCACCCTAAACTTCGCAGAGCGACGATACAAATACCATGATAGATAGAGTTAGTAATATTGTTTTTCCAAACCAAATCCGCACAGTACTGATTTTGCTTGCTAGCTTACTCACCTTAAACGCCTGCGCTCCTGCCGTTGAGCCTTCTCATTTAGAACAACTTAAACAAAGACAATCTATCAACGTGGGCATTTTGTTTAACCCAACAAGTTATTATATTGATGCAAGTGGCGCAGCTGGTTTTGAATATGAACTTAGCCAGCACTTAGGAGAATACCTGGGTATCAAAGTTAACTTACATCCGAGTTTTCACGTTGCAGAGCTACTTCCCAAGCTACGTACCGGTAAAGTCGATTTGGTCATCGGCGGTATTACCAAAACCGAATCTAGAGAAAAAGAGTTTCGCTTTGCTCCGCCCTACTTTTATATCGATCAAAAGCTAGTTTTCAAGCAAGGACGTCAACGCCCAAAATCATTTGAAGAAATGGATGCCCCTATTACTGTTGGTAAGCACACCAACCATGCCGAATTACTAGATATTGCGACAGAACCTTTTCCAGAGGTTGAAGTTCAAAAAATGAGCCTGGTTGATCAAAATGATTTACTCGAACAACTGATGGATGAGGAAATAGACTACACAATCGCCGACTCCCACAGTTTAGCGCTGATTCGTCGATATTATCCAGACATCAGTGTCGCCTTTACCGTTCGCAAAGACCAACCACTTAACTGGCTATTACAAAAAAACAATGACGACTCTTTATACGCTTTATTAATTGATTTTTTTGGTAGCCTGAGAGAGTCAGGCGAGCTGACCGCACTAGAAGATAAGTACTTTGGCCACGTTGAACAGTTCAATTACGTCGATACTCGCCTCTTTATAAAAGCAGTCGACGAAGTCTTACCAAAATACAAAAACTGGTTTATCGATTACGCGGGTGATTTGGACTGGCGCCTAATCGCTGCTCAAAGTTATCAAGAGTCACATTGGAACCCAAGGGCCAAGTCACCGACTGGTGTGAGAGGCATCATGATGCTGACTCAACCGACGGCCAAACAAATGGGCGTTAAAAGTCGTTTAGACGCTGAGTCTAATATTAAAGGTGGCGCCAAATACCTAAACTTATTAATAAAACGAGTTCCAAATAGAATTGATGACTCTGACAAACCTTGGTTTGCCCTCGCGGCCTACAACGTAGGTTGGGGACATGTTCAGGATGCTAGGAAGCTGACCAAACGATTCGGTGGTAATCCTGATAAGTGGGTCGATGTAAAACAACACCTACCTAAATTACGTCAAAAGAAGTATTATAAGACCACTCGATATGGCTTTGCTCGCGGTGATGAGGCCGTTACCTACGTATCTAACATTAGACGTTATTACGATACGTTAACCTGGATTGAAGATCAGGCTGAGCAAGCTATTAAGATTCAACAAAAAATTGAACAAAAGACAAAAGAACAGGTCGAAGAGCCTACTGAACAAACACCGTCTTCAGACAACGCAGAGTCCAAGTCATAACGACAAAGCGGTGATCAATCCCACCTGACTCACCTGACTCACCTGAAGACGTTAAAAAAACGTTCATAACAATAAAGTAAATTGTCTTGTCTAAAAAATATTTAACAAGGAACAACTATGTTCAAACGAAGAAGAAGCCCTAAATTGGCTAGGGATAAACGTTTGTTGGACAGAACTCGACGACGCGTAGCTCGAAAAGCTGCGACGAAACGCATAGTCCAAAGACGAATAAAACAAGTGACAATGCGATTTGAAGACGCATTCACTGAAGAAAATGATTAATCTGATTGACGCGCCGCTTGTTTGGCGCGTTTTTTTTCAGCGCGGCGACGTTTAAAAAAAGCCGAAAGTTGCTCGCTACATCTATTTTCTAATAGCCCTCCATGACTTTCCACTTTATGATTGTGGCTCTCATGCTCCAGCAACCTCATAACACTCTCAACCGCTCCGGTCTTATAATCTTTTGCACCATAGATCACTCGACCAACACGTGCATGTACCAAAGAGCCAGAACACATCACACATGGCTCTAGTGTGACATAAAGCGTTGTATCTACTAATCGGTAGTTGTTTATTGCTGAGCCAGCATCTCTCAGTGCCATAACTTCAGCGTGTGCCGTTGGGTCATTTAGGGTAATAGCTTGATTGAAACCTTTTCCTATGACTTTGCCATCGTGGACTAACACGGCCCCCACCGGGATTTCACCAATAGCCTCTGCTTTTTTAGCCAACTCAATGGCCAGTTCCATGAAACAATAATCTTGCTCAGTCCAAAAAGGTTCAACTGCCGCGACATCTTCCACCACGTCACTAGTCTCTCCTCGGCTATTATTCACTGTATCACTTGGTTTGTTCATGGCGATTTCAATCAGTCTTGGCAAAGAGGTAAAAGGTTCATCAAAAGTTAGTCTATTTTCGCACTTGTTAGTGATTTGTGCCAACAGAAAATATTCGTTAAAAAATAAAAGCCCTATTTTTCGGGCATTTCGGCTTGGCACGCTACTTGATACTTGCTCTTCAAACACTTTTGAATTAAAACTTAAAGACTGATTAAAAAAAGGACAACACCATGGAAACTATGCCATTCATCGTTGCAATCGTAGCTATTATCGGCGGACTGTTTTATTCGGCTTATGAGCAAAAAATGAAGCTCAAAATGAAAGAAGCTCAACACAAAAACACCGGTGTCGATTTACAAACTCAGGAAGAGCTCAAGAAGTTGAAAGAGCGTGTAGCTGTACTGGAAAAAATCGTGACTGATAAAAACTACGCCCTTAAGGATGAAATCGATTCTTTAGAACGCGTGGGTTAATCCTTCGAATACAAAAACAAGCGAAGGGGTGACCTTATGGAGCGATTACTAAAATCATTGATACCTTTATTCTTTCTGCTGCTTGCTCTGGTTTTGTATACGATGGGGATGGCTGTTGAAAGTTTCCTAATCATTGCTCTAGGGGTAATGTTTGAAGGTATGTTTTGGCTAAAGCTACACAATATGACATCCAAGAAGGGTCAATCAAAACTGTAGCTTACTGCCTTCACTGCGAAGCATTAGACGCAATATAATTTGCCTCAAGACAAAAGTTAAAAATATAAAAAAAGCGCCCCTGGGCGCTTTTTTTTTTTT
>NZ_CEYNSH010000062.1:0-12590 GCF_982872775.1 Psychrosphaera sp.
CTCTGGTACGTCAACAGGATCTGTTGGTGCTGGTGGGTTTGTGTTTGATGCGCGCTTGGTCATGGTGTATTGGCCACCCTGAGTAGCAAACGAGTGTTCGTAATTTGGCTCTGTAAAGAATAGGTCAAATTCGTTGTTTCTCTCATCGCCTGAGACAGAGCTAACTTGGTGCTCGAGTTGAATAGTATTTAGAGGAGCATCTGGGTCCTTACCATCCTCCAACTCGCTGTACTCGACTGTAAAGGCATTTTTACCACTGATAGGGTGTTGAAAATAAGCACTATCAGTTGATGTTGTTGCAGACGGGGTGGAACTAAGAGTCGAAGAAGCTGGTTCTTCAATTAAATTGAAATTGTTTATATCGGCCACGTCGACCCAATCATCAATATTTACATCTAGAATCGGAATTGCGTTATCCATATCTGATGCATCACCTAACCAAAATGACGCGTTGTAGCTGTAGTTTAATAAATTTGAGGTACTAAAAAACGTTGGGTCTGTCGCTTCTAAGTCTAAGCTTGAATTGAAACTAAAGGAGCCAATACCAAACCAATCACTAACAAGGAAAGTATCATAGCCTATCGCAATTCCTGGTAAGCTAGGAACAAAAGTTGGGTCGGAATAATAATAAGCATTAGTGCCTGAATAGGTAATGTCGTAGACAGTCGACATCAAGTCGGCTTTAGCCATAAAGGGCGCGCCCAGGGCAGCTGCAAGTACGGATGATACGATTAACTTTTTCACTATTAACCCCTTAGACTTCTAACAGTGTCGACAACTATTAATGGTATATTTATTAAGTGTAGCTTTTGTATACGCAGTTGTGAATGAAAAAATTCAAAACTGCTCAAATACTTAAGTACAACTCGGACCTGTATGTCAATTTTGGCTGAAAAACACACAAATGACAAGTGTTAATTTATTAGAAGAAGTGTTTTATTTCATAGGTTTATTGGCTACACTTGATGCATCATTCTGTGAAGTCCGACCAGTTGGGCGTTGAGGCAATTATGACTATTGATGAATTATTTACCGAGTTTGAAGAAACCAAAGACGTTTATACCTTAAGTATTCCAGACCATTGGTCGCAGGGGCGAACTGTGTTTGGTGGGGTATCGGCCGGTTTGGCATATCAAGCTGCCCAAAATTTAATTACTGACAACCGTGAAGTACGTTCGTTTCATTGTAACTTTGTGGGACCAGTGAATGTTGAAGAGCCAATCGAAGTAAGCGCTGAAGTTTTGCGAACGGGTAAAAGCGTTACTCAAATTTTGGCTAAGGTTACTCAAAACGGGCAAGTTGGAGTTATGGTGCAAGTATGTTTTGGTGTTGCACGTGAATCAAAATTAGATTTTAAAGATCACCCAACGCATATTATGGCGCTACCTAAAAAAGCCAAATTTATCCCTCAGGTGCCAAAGATTGTCCCTAAGTTTATTCGTCACTTTGATTTAGCAATGGAAGTAGGCTCTTTCGGAATCGGTACATCACGCGATCCAGAAATGCACGGCTGGTGTCGTTTTAGCAAAGCGCCACAAAAAATGAAAATGGCTTATTTAATTGCGCTGATGGATTGTTGGCCGCCGAGTATGTTTCAAATGATGAAAATGCCTGCGCCTGCAAGTACCATGAGTTGGGATATTGAGTTTATTCATCCAATTAGCGAAATTGCCCCTGAAGACTGGCTAGCAATGGTAGTAAAAGCATCTCATGTCAATCAAGGCTATGGTCATGAAGAAGCTAACTTTTGGGATACAAAAGGCAATTTGGTCGCTTTATCGCGCCAAGTAGTCACAGTTTTTGCGTAATTCATTGTTCGTAATTTTGTTTTACTCGTATAATACAAAGAGTTAACAAATTGAGGGTTGTGAAGTGGAATTAGCTAATTTACGTCGAGAATATTGTCAGGGCAAATTAACGGAAGACGCGGTTGACGCTAATCCTTTTGTCCAATTTGAAAATTGGCTGCAACAGGCAATCGATGCCCAATTACCCGATCCCACCGCCATGGTTGTTGCGACTGTTGATGAGCATGGTCAACCTTCACAGCGCATTGTATTGCTTAAGCACTGTGACAATGACGGCTTTGTTTTTTTCACAAACTTAGGCAGCCGTAAGGCTCAAGAGTTAAAACACAACCCCAAAATCAGTTTGCACTTCCCTTGGCACATCTTAGAACGTCAGGTCATCGTGTATGGCGAGGTAGAGCCATTGTCGCAAAAAGAAAACATGAGTTATTTTCTTTCACGACCAAAAGAGAGCCAGCTTGCCGCTTATGCATCACACCAGTCACATCCAATTAAATCTCGAGACCTACTCATGCAAGGCTTTGAGCGCATGAAGCAAAAGTTTAAAGATGGTGACATTCCAGCGCCCGACTTTTGGGGCGGATTTAGGGTCAAACCTCACAAAATAGAATTTTGGCAGGGTGGCGAGCATCGTTTACATGACCGAATCATGTACGAACGTGAACAACAGGCAGACTCACCTTCAACTTGGTCAAAGCGTCGTCTTGCACCATAACACTTACTTTATAGATAGCCACTGCCACTTAGACTTTGCAGCGTTTGATTCTGATCGAGAAGACGTCATAGCGCGAGCAAATGCAATCGGCGTGAAACACTTTGTTTTGCTTGGTGTTGAAGCTGGGCAGTGGCAAAATGTTGAGTCGTTATGTGTGAGCTATTCTCAGATGAGTGGTTCAGTTGGAATTCATCCGTTTTTTTTGGACCGGTATCGACTGTTAAGCGCAGCGGATCAGGAAAAAGCATTAGAACTAGACTTAGGGAAACTGGCTGAGTTGGCTTGTCAGTCATGGGTCAAGGCCGTCGGCGAATGCGGAATTGATGTTGTCGTTGCAGAGAATTTTGTACAACGTGTTTCGAACAACCCGACAAATAAAAAGTACGTTGAGTCTGATTTGCAGTTGCAGCAGCAACTTTTTGAAGAGCAAATTAAAATTGCGAACGACAATCAAAAGCCCCTTATTATTCATCACCGAAAGTCACACCACCTAATTTTACAAAGCTTTAAACGAGTAAAGCCTCAATATGGAGGCATTATTCATGCTTTCTCTGGCTCGATTCAGGATGCTAACAACTACATACAACAAGGTTTCTATTTAGGCTGTGGCGGTACAATCACCTATGAGCGAGCCAACAAAACCAAACGTGTTTTTGAACAAGTAGACTTAAATCATATAGTGTTAGAAACTGACTCACCTGATATGCCAATATGTGGGGAGCAAGGCAAACGGAATGAGCCAAAACACATAATTTCGATCGCAGAAGCTCTGGCAAAAATTAAAGGCATGGAATTAGCCGAAATTGCTCAAGCAACCTCAAAAAATGCAATTCGAGCGCTTAACTTATCATTATAAATTCCATTTACGCACAGCGAATAGATAAACGTTTACTGTGGTAGCCTAGGTTACTTAAAGTCGAACTGCTTATTCAAGTAGATGATTAATCTTTTACTACGTATGCGTTTGCAGAAAATGGTTTTAGACCATTAGTGAAGAGATAGCCAATAAAGCCAGCAAGCAAGGCAATTAATATCACTTGTTTGGTTAGTGTGTGCGTGTATTCCATACCGCTTTGTTGAAGGTTTTTGGTGAGTACGGTGACGCGAACAAAGCCGAGTAATGTGTTGTCATCTGCTTTTATTTCACCAACATAAGGAATTGGCATAAATGAGTTAATGTCATCTAGGGCATCTTGGTTGTTGGTAGCTTGCGAGCGATTATCGGACCAAAATCGATCTTTGGTGCTCAATGCATTTTCACTTTGGCTAATAACTTTTCCATATTTGTCGTAGATCAGCATTTCATAAATATAGTCTGAGGTGAGCGCTGAGTCTGTCAATGTATTCAGTGATGCAAAGTCTTCGTTTTGGATATAGGTGGCCGCACTGTGGCTCGTTTGTTTGAGTATGTTGTCAGCTAAGACAATGGCATTTTCGGCCAGCAAATCTTCGCCTTTTGATTTGATGTCCAGCCAAATGGTTAACGTTGTGATTACTAAAGCAACACCCATCAACAACTGTAATATTTTACGGCTGATTGACGATGTTTTTATGTAGGTTACTTTAGTTGCCATGAGTCGTTGCCATGAATAATTGCCATAGGTAGTTGCCACAAAATGGCAGATTAAATACTCGTTTATTGTGTCGTGCTCATTTTATTGTTTAGACAAACCAACCAATAAAAAGTCATAACAAAATTTATAATTATTTATAAATAGTGCGCATTAATTACTGAAATTGCAATGAACTTTGATATATTCCTAAGCAAATCATAACCTCAAACGATGGAAGCCGTGATGTCACAACAGGTTCAGGAAATTCAATTTACTTCTCTTACTTTTGATCAAATATTGGCTCAGTTGCAATTGTCAGCCGCCTTTAGTGTCAAAGTGACAGACGAGCGTCTACTCGTAACTTATGCACACGCGGCGAGGTTAAATGAAGGTAAAGAGCCTGGCGAGACAATTCCACAAAGTAATTTACCTGACAAGTTAAACCCAGTTGTGACAATGATGGGCCACTTTTCTGTTGATGAACTTGTTCGATTCATCGAAGATGCTGGGCCAGAACAAGCATTATTCCGTGTTGTACAACCTTGTGCTGAGTTGCCGCCAATACTCCAAGTGTTCAATGCTATTTCACCTAGTTTACTGAGAGAAAATTATCACACTGACACAACTCCCGTAAATGTCATCTCGTCGGCGCCAACCTTGAATCAACCGGGGCTATTAGTGATGGACATGGACAGTACCGCGATTCAAATTGAGTGTATTGATGAAATTGCGAAATTAGCCGGAGTCGGTGAGCAAGTCGCCAGTGTGACAGCACAAGCAATGCGTGGTGAATTGGATTTTGCGCAAAGCCTTCACGCTAGGGTAGGGACGTTAACAGGAGCGCCGGTTTCAGTTATAAACCAAGTTGCCCAAAATTTACCTTTAATGCCAGGACTGGAAAACTTGGTGAAGGTATTGAAAGAACACAACTGGAAAATTGCAATAGTCTCTGGTGGCTTCACGGCGATGACCGAAGCTTTAAAGGTCCAGCTTGATTTAGATGTAACGATTGCCAATACGCTAGATACGGAAGTTGTCGATGGCGCTGAGCAGCTTACCGGAACCGTAAGTGGTAAGGTAATAGACGCACAGGCAAAGGCGGACGCCGTCGTTGATTTGGCTCGACAATACAACATTCCTTTGTCTCAAACGGTAGCAATGGGCGATGGTGCAAATGATTTAATAATGATGGACGTTGCGCAATTAGGTGTGGCATTTCACGCCAAGCCACTTGTGCAAGCAAAGGCGGATGCAAGCGTTGCAACCGGTGGTTTGGACCAGTTGTTGTATTTTTTGGTTTAGCTTCTGGTGTATCCCAAATAGTTTGTTAAAATGCGCTCAATTATCGTTTTACGCCATTTTCTATATTAAAAGCAGGAAGAACCATGCTACGTATTTACAATACATTAACCCGCAAAAAAGAAACGTTTAAGCCAATCGTCGAAGGCAAGGTGGGCATGTATGTATGTGGTATCACTGTCTATGACTTGTTACACATGGGACATGGCCGCACCTACGTAGCGTTCGATGTCATGCAGCGCTATTTCCGTCATACCGGTTATGACGTGACATTTGTTCGAAACATTACGGACGTTGATGACAAGATCATCAAACGTGCAATCGAGAATAACGAAACATGTGATGAATTAACGGCTCGCACAATTGCAATGATGCATGAAGACTTTGAGTCATTAAAAATGTTACCAGCGGACATCGAGCCACGTGTAACGACACACATGCCAGAAATCATTGATGTCATTGAGCGTTTGATTGCTAAAGGTCACGCTTACGTTGCAGGAAATGGTGACGTTTTATTTGAAGTATCTACTTTTGAAAATTACGGTGCATTGGGTAAACAAGACTTAACCCAATTAGTGGCCGGTGCTCGTGTTGATGTTGAAGACAGCAAACGCGATCCTTTAGACTTCGTATTGTGGAAACTAGCTAAGCCAGGCGAGCCGAGCTGGTCTTCACCGTGGGGGGACGGTCGCCCAGGTTGGCACATCGAGTGTTCAGCAATGAACTCTAAGCATTTGGGCACTCATTTTGATATTCACGGTGGTGGCTCAGATCTAACCTTTCCACACCATGAAAATGAAATTGCTCAGTCATGCTGTGCCTTTGATACACCTTATGTAAATTACTGGGTTCATTCGGGCATGGTACAAGTCGACAACGAAAAGATGTCTAAGTCTTTAGGTAACTTCTTTACCGTTCGTGACGTGCTTAAAACGTATGATGCAGAAACTGTCCGCTACTTCTTGTTGTCAGGTCATTATCGCAGTCAGTTAAACTATTCAGACGATAACCTAAAACAAGCAAAAGCAAGTCTTGAGCGTATGTATTCGGCACTGCGTGATGTAACACCAAATATGGATGTAGATGTATCTACATTGCCACAGTCTGCTGATTTTTACGCAGCAATGGACGATGATTTCAATACACCAGAAGCATTAGCGGTATTGTTTGATTTGGTTAAACAATTAAACATTGCTAAAAATGAAGACACTGCTAAAGCGGCAGATATTGCAGGTGCAATCGTCAAGTTTGGTGAAGTATTAGGGATGTTACAAAGCTCGCCTGAAAGCTTCCTACAAGGTGACCAAGACAACGATGAAGTGGCTCAAATTGAAGCCCTGATCGTAAAACGTAACGATGCCAGAGCTAATAAAGATTGGGCCGCGGCCGATGAAGCACGAGACGCATTAACGGCGTTAGGTGTTGTTTTAGAAGACGGCGCAAACGGCACTACTTGGCGTAAAATCTAAAAAGGCTGAGGCTAAGAGCAGATACACAAAGCGTGATTGCTTTTGATTAGCAACAAAAAAACCGGCGAGTTTTCTACTCAGCCGGTTTTTTAATGTTCTTTTTAAATAAAATTAGGAATTAGTGACTAAACGCTGGCGCGTAGCCTGAGCTCCAGAACATAGCAAATGCAGTCATGATACAAACTAATAAAATAAGGCCACAGGTCACCACCGAACTTGCGTAGATGAAGCCACGCTCTTCAGGGATGTGCATTAAAATCGGTACTCCGGCATATAATAGGTAAACCGAATAAGTCAGTGCAATTAACCCCACAATCATGACGAACCAAACTTCTGGGTACAATGCCGCAAAGCCAGCCATAAACATAGGTGTTGCCGTATAAGCAGCAAGTTCTAGAGTTTGAGTGTAAGTAGGCTCAGAACCAAACGTGTGTGCCATCCAGTGTGCTAAATAACCGAGCGCAAAGACGCCTCCGATTAGAGCAAAATACATTAACACACTAACAATGAGTGCGGCATCTGACGTCATGCGAATTGGCTCTCCCGCGCCAACACTCCAGCCAATTTCAGTTACTGAAAAGTAGCCACAAATCGATGGAATCAATGCGATGATCATGATGTGTGACAACGAGTATTTAAAGCTTTCATGGCGGTTGTCGATGGTATGCCATTCTTCAACTGGGTGCGCGTACAGACCCCATAGGTGGTTTAGTATCATAATTATTTTCCTTACTGTCTAGTGACCGCTTAATTGCGCAAAAGTTACACAACCTTGCATAAGTTATGATCAAAAAGTAAACAGAGATCAAGATTAGAATTGTTTAAAAAACATACTTTTAAGACCATAAAGTTATATAGGCAATTATTAGACTGTAGAGTAAAAATTCTAAATATATCAATAACTTTAATTAAACCAATAGATTGAATGAAAAACGGCCTTTGTCAGTTCTTGGTTAAATAACCAATAATCAAGTGGTTAAAAATCACCCAATTGGGTTTGAGAGTTACTTTAACCTCTAAATATTATTTAAATGACAATGGACTGGCTAAATAAAGACTTTATTAAACTACTAATAAGAAGGATTGAAAAAGTAATGTGTGGCCATTGACGACGAACTTTAGTCAAACTGTTCCATTGTTTTTGCTTGCTCAAAAATGATTATTAATCATCTATATAGAACTAATTTGGGTATTTATCCAAGAATTGGCCGTATGAAAAAGCCGATTTAAGTGAAGTACAGAGGCTGTTTGTGATAATATTTTCCGCTAATTAACCACGTCAATCATTCCGTTAAAAGAGACAATACCTTGCAGTATCAAGAACTTCTTCAGCCGATAAACTCTTTTTTACATTGCACTACGCCTCAAGCATGGCTTGAAGCCGCGACTCACAAAGACAACTTTGAGGTCTTATTAATAGATCACATGATTTGCGAGCTCAAAGCCGCGCAAACGGCCATGTGGCTGATCCGAAAATACGCAGTAGACAAACAAAGCGGCGATGAATTGCTTGCTTGGTTAAAGCCTTATGAAGAGTTTATTTATAAACAAAAAGGCAGTTTGGCTGACTTAGGTAATTTAAAAGGCTTAAACAAAAATCTGGCGGTTAAACCAAACAGCCCTTACGGACAAGACTTGGTTGATAAAATGGTGCTTTTGATTAAGGAAGAGCTTCATCACTTTTATCAGGTTCTTGAAATTATGGAAGAGTATAAGGTCGCTTATCGTCACATTACACCTGGACGTTATGCTAAAGGCATGATGCAGCATGTTAAAACTCATGAGCCTGAAACGTTAATAGATAAATTAATTTGCGGTGCCTATATAGAAGCTCGCTCTTGTGAGCGATTCGCAAAGCTAGCCCCTTACGTCGATAAACGATTAGGTGACTTTTATGTATCGTTATTGCGCTCTGAGGCACGTCATTTTGAAGATTACCTATCACTTGCCGAGTCAATCGCGGGTAAGGACATATCAGAACGTATTGAACACTTCGGGAAAGTTGAGGCTGAACTTATTAATACCACTGATAAAGACTTTAAATTTCACAGTGGTGTGCCTGTATAGATATGCTTGTCTAGATAATGCAAACAACTGAAATATATAAATAATTTAACTTGTTGGCTTTTTTGTGAGCGGTTTTTGTCGTATGATTGCCGCTCGATTTCTAACGATAAAAATAAAAACAAATTAAGCTGATGAATTTCCACCAAAAAACCAAGCATCATGTTGCCGATATGGAGTACTTAGGTATTCATAGGAGTATTACTACACCGTTAATTTATCAGGTTCTTTGGGCGTTAAATATTGAAGAAGTCCCGCCGTTTTTTGCTGAATGGAAGCGAGTATTTGCTGTTCATGCATTTTTTAATATTCTAATAGTAACACTACTTTACTTTGGCTTTTGTGTCTTGGTTGGTGAAAGTGCATTGGAAATGCTGAGCTTGTTAGTGTTGTTTTGGTTTTTGTCATCGATGTTGGCGCTGTTAAAGGCTATTCGCTACAAACAGGACGCTGAGTCACTCGGTTTACCAGATTGGGATACATATTTATCTGAGCGTTAATTATTTCACTTTCGTTACTTTCATTTAATAACTAAATTACAAAAAAGGCCGCTATTCAAAAAGCGGCCTTTTGTATTCATCAAGCTTTTAATCTTAAAGCTATGCGCCAGGTACGTGGCTAGGACCTTTACCTGATTTACCAGTAACAGAGTAGATACTTAAGCGGTAGTCACCTGTTCTGAACGTGCCGTTGCCCGTTTCTTCCAATGGGAATAAAATAGGGTTACCGTCTGCACCTATTCCAAAGCTCAGAATGTTTGGAGCAGAAACTTGTAAAACATAGTCGCCTGAAGTTTCAATTGGAGCATCGACTAATAACGCATCAAAACCTTCAAAGTTTTGGAAGTTTTGTGCTACTAGAGATAGGCTACCGTCATTTTCAACTTTAAATAATTGAACTGCGCCAATGACAGGTTCACCAATTGCGATGTCAAAGCCATTAAACTCAGCACTCACAAAGTCACCAGCTTTAGCTGTAAAGCGATAGCTGTCCACTTCGTTGTTTTGGTCAATACGACCAATGATAATTGCTTCATTAATGTCTAACTTACCACCTGCGTTTTCACCTTCTAAAATAGTGTTAGGCGCAACAACATTGTGAAGTTTTATTTTACGCTTACCATCTGAAAGGTTGCCCTCATTTACAAGGCGACCACGTTGGTTTGATGCAAGCTTGATAACCGAACGTTCTGAAAAGAAGCGGTCACGAGCGGTGCTGTCTGTTAAGCCACTACCGACACTAGCACCTGATGCCATTGTATGTAGAATTGCTTCTTCACCGTTTCTTGGACCATCAAATACAGGATAAAACGCATCGTTTGAAGGTGTGCCTGTTGTTGGTAGACCTGTACCAGGAGCACCAAAAGAGTCATGGTGACGTAGACCAAGGTTGTGGCCTAACTCGTGTGCACCAGTGTTTGAAGCTTGGTTAATGATTGCTTCTGATAAAGCGGCCTCAACATCGCCGTCGACAATTTCGATGCCAGAGAAGTATGACAAGTAAAGACCAGTCGGATCGAATTGTGCGAAAACTTCCCATAAGTTTGCATCAACAAACGCGACATCGTCTCTTATTACATTGCCAATATCTATGCTTTGTGCTCTACCAAATAAAATACCGCTGCTGAAGTCGATACAAGGTTGGCCATCGTTTTGGCACTCAAAGTTCAGCGTAGAGTACTCACCGCTTTCTGGGCGGGTTTGAGTAAATTCGATGTCAAAACCTTCGTAGTCAGCGGCGATACGACGTTGAATTTCATCTCGTTCTTGCTGGGTATATTGGTGACTAACAAATGTTTCTAAGCCATTGTATGCAACAGCTTCAAATACAGGCGAGCTTTGCTCAAAGTTAAGGAATACAACTTGAGTTTCGTTATTATTTTGTCCAACAGCAAGACCTTTGCCGTTTTTCTTTTTAGTTGTATTAGATTTGTTAGAAGATGACGTTGCAGCTTGTGCTTTTCCTTGCGCATCTGCTAAAAATTGCGAGATATTTGCGACGTCAATGGTACGACGATCGGTACACACAGATGCACCACAATCTTCAGTTATTAATGGTAATGCATCAAAAGTTACTGAGTCTGATGCATTTGCGTTGATTGCGAATACAGCCGTCAAGGTCATAGCGACCTTGCTGAGACCTAACCAATTTCTATTCATAATACTGTCCTGGTTCGTTCTTATTGTTTTTTATTATTAGAGTTTTTGTTCGTTCAGCTTTGTTGAACTAGACCAATATTAACCATAAAACAGACAGGATCTAAATAGATCTTTTATATTATTTTGTTACTTCCTATGAATAAAACTGTTTAAAAAATGATACAGCCGCTAAAAAATATCGTTAACAGCGATACCCAAACCGATCTTTTGTTGTTTGTGGTTGTAATCAATTAAGCTTTCGCCATAGCCTGTAAAATATTGAGCAAAACCCACTAAGCGAGATGAACCTGGAAATGGGAAGGTGTAATTGAGCTCTAATGAGCCTTTATGTGTCGCCCAATTCTTTCTGATAATTGTCGATATTTTGTGTTCATCATTAAAAGCATAAGCCGCCATAAACTCGTAATGTCCCAAGTAATCTTGAATATCTGGGTTGTCGTCACCTTTTGGATCAAGTGGGTTTTCTTTTTCGTTTTCTTCGAATCGATACCAAGGCTTAAACACAAAAGCGTAGTCGTCTTTTTCGTATATCAAAGACATAAGCAACCGGTTCCAGCTACGAGACAACTCTTGAGACTGGCCATTTGATTGGTGTTCTAAATGGACAGAAAAGCCCATATTGCCGTCAAACGGTTTCCACGGTAATGGTGCGGTGTAGAATATTTCAGGGGTGTAATTGGTTTCTCTAAATGGCTTGGAAATTTCATCAGCATATAATTGCCACCAAGCTTGTATTGTCATTGCAAAATAGAGTGAATCACCCGGAATGAAAAGGGTACTACTTCGAAGGGGTACTTTAAAGCTCACCTGATATTTGGCTTCATGGGCCTCCATGTTTTTAGCACGCTCTGGATCAAAGGCATAAACCTCATTATTAAAATTATCCGAGACGGTAATAGGAAGAATATAACTTTGTTTGTGCGGTGTAATAACAAATGGGTTAAGTTCTGTGGTCTTTTCATTGAGTATGCGTTTAGCAAGTCGACCGGGCTTTATGCCTCGTCCCAAAATTCTTGTTTCACAGTAGCGATAAATAAGCTTGTCTTCACCCGTTACAAACCCGGTTTCTTTTAATGTCGCAACACAGGATTTTACCTTTTGCTCTAAGGCTAATTGCTCGGGAGTTTTTATTTCACCCGTAGCAGGTTTTAAAAGGGTGAGGCTAGTGCTTTTTGTTTGTTCCTCAGTGCTAGTTTCATTGGCATAGCTTTGGACTGAAAAAAGTGGTGATAACAACAATGTTACGGATAAGGTCCATTTCTTCAACTTATTAAATTTACTGCTTTTATTGCTCATTCTTACTTCCTGAATTTGAAAAGAAAGGGACTCACGGGGCTAAGACTAATTCATTTGTTAAACAAATTGTAGCGAGCAATGAAAAACTTGCACAGTTACCGTGAAAATATTTTATAGAGAAGACAAGAGGTTACTATTTTCCAAAAGTGAGGGAACGAAGCTTGCAAATCCATTTTTCACTTATAGTATTGATTTTATTGTTAAAAGTAGAAGTAGGTTTAATTTAT
>NZ_CEYNSH010000063.1:0-1574 GCF_982872775.1 Psychrosphaera sp.
ACTTTCAGTGATACTATAGTGGCACTCACTCCTATTAAGAGTTCGATTATGAAAGTTGAATTAGTTACAACCTTAAAGAGGCAGGCCACTAAAATATTGGCAGATCTCCATTCTTCTAAGGAACCAGTTTTAATTACTGAGCATGGTCAGCCATCTGCATATTTGGTCGATGTTGATGATTTTGAAATGATGCAAAAGCGTATGTCGATATTGGAAGGAGTCGCTCGAGGAGAGCAAGCAATTAGAAATGAGCAAGTCGTTTCAAATACGCAGGCTAAAGAGCAAATGAATAAATGGCTGAAATAGTTTGGACGCAACCCGCTCTTAATGAACTTGATGAAATTGCTGAATACATTGCAGTGTCTAATTTGGTCGCTGCGAAAAAACTAGTTCAAACTGTATTTAGTAAAATAGAAAGGCTAGAAGAACCCCCCGAATCGGGAAAAGTTCCTTTGGAAATACCGACCTTTAATTACAGAGAGCTAGTAATAAAGCCATGTCGAGTATTTTATAAAATTGATGGGAACAAGGTTTTTATATTGCACGTTATGCGTCAAGAACAAGATCTTAGACGGTTCTTGCTAATTTAGTGGTCGTATAGCTAACAAGTGCCTAAACAGCGACAATGTGAAGTTGTCATTGTTTTGGCAAACAACGCAAAAAGCCACGCCAACACATAGCGTGTTAGGCGGGCGTTAGAAGACTCAACAAGGATGAGTACTATGAAAAAAGTTTACACTGCCACGATCATGGGAGTTGCTCTAGTTGCTTTGGTTCAGTTTGTTGTGGGATATACCTCAGCTTTGGCGATCCCAAAAGAATTATTCGACATCGTTGGTCTTGAGTTCGGTTTGTTTCTCGTTCAACTTTTTACGGTAGCGGTTCCTTTCTTTTTGGTATCAATTATTGTTTTGCCTATATTAGGTTTTGTGGCAGGTTCTGAAACTATGCACTATGCATTGATTTCAGTTTCGACGATTATTTTGATCGATTTTTTGCTATTCGCAGGAGGCCATCTTATTTCATCGCCTTGGTGGCAACTACTTCCTGCACTAATTGGAAGAATAAGCGTTTTAGTCGTGGCGTGGTTTATCGGAAAGCGTTACACCGTCAGCTAACAAGGCATTTGCAATGTGGGACTGCTAAAGTTGGCTCGGTACCACACAAATTTTACCAAGCATTCATCAGCCCTTTTAGGGTGTTAAAACTTACCGAAAGAATGGAGTCTATATGAAAGCAATTTTATGGATATTTTCAATATTTATAAGCTTTAGTGCATACACATCAGAATCAGAACTTAAACCGACAAAGTCGGGGTTATTTGATGTAGGCGGGTTTAAGCTTTATCTTGAGTGTTACGAAAATGATAAGCCACAATTAATACTTGAACAGGGTTTTGGGCGTTCTGGCTCAGATGGTGTTTGGTTAGAGAATATAAAAAGGTTAAAAGACGACTTTAGTATTTGCTTATACGACCCTGCAGGGCTAGGAAAAAGCGAAAAAGGGCCTGTACCTTTCACCGTTGATGATATGGCAACTCGACTTCATAAGTTGTTGTATGCTGCAAAGGTTAA
>NZ_CEYNSH010000063.1:1674-3111 GCF_982872775.1 Psychrosphaera sp.
GATCCGCCGTTTGTTCCCGATGAGATAGCAAGCTCTATGGATTCTTTAAACGCTGAGGCTGAAAGTTATTTCCAAAGCTTATCTACTAAGAGTCGTGTTATATATTCTGAGTCAGAAAAACACCATTTACACATTGCTGACCGAGATTTGGTAGTCAAAAGCATTAGAGAGCTTGTTGGCAAATGAGGCTTAAGAGGTCGGGCTAGGCAACGGACGCAGTAAAGCTGCGCCCCGCTTGTAGCGTTGGTTTTCAGCCAATGGTTAACAAATACAAAAGTCCTGTTACGCTGGGCCGTTAAAAGCCACGCAATTTTGAACTTGTCGGTTGGTTGTCACCTTTTTGTCACTACCGACAGCTAGTTCTTGATATATTATGGTTAAAAATCAAACAAGGAAAATAGATATGTGGGAAATTGTATCGTTAATGTTAGCTGTAGTGGTGTTGGTTTTCATTTTGAATTATGGATTCGACCCTAAACAGTTAATAGAGGACTTTAGATCATCAGCTAATTCTTCATCTAAAGTTGAAGAATTGGAATTGAGAGTTGCTGAACTTGAAAAAGTGGTCGAGTCGTTGTTGAAAAAGTAACGCCTCGTTAAATCTGGCGCACCAATAAAAGTCGCTCTTCGTTCTCGTGGAATTGGCAAACAAGCCAATATTTTGCATATTGTGCAGGCAAAATAATTTTAAAATGGAGTAGTAAAAATGAAAGGATTAAAAATATTCACCATCGCCTTGACGATGATGCCGACATTTAGCAGTCTTGCAAATGAACCTAGCGTCACTGTCACCGGAACAAAACTCCAAGGTAACCCCACTCTAAGCACGATGATCGATTACGGCATTCGCGTTTATTTGAAAGATGCCAAGTGCGAGGAGAAGTTTTCCAAAGAATATATAGGGGATCTTACCACTGACTCAAGTGACTCCGAGTACAGAGAAGTGGAACACTGGCGAGTGAATGCGTGTGGTCAGGCTTTTGATTATAAAATCAAATTCAACAAAGAGTCGTTTGGGTTTGATATCGTCCCTTTTAAAGCTTAGAGCAATTTTGTTTATTTAAGAAGTGTCCGTAAATACATGAGTCAATTTGCTCTCGGTGGGTTAATTGTATTAGTTACCGCGGTTTTTCCTTGCTTAGTATGTGGATACTTGATTGCATTTAAAGGCAGAAGAAACTTAATTTCTGGGTGGAATGACAGAAACTATTCCGACCCGGAACGCGCCAGTAAAGTCATAGGAATTAGTTTAATTGTTATGGCTTTACTGTTAGCTCTCTCGACAATATTGTGGTCTTTGCAATTTATCAACGAAGTGACGTTTATTTACTGCTTAATTCCAGTTTTACTTATGCCGATCGCTACACTTGTTTTCGTAAAATTAAAGCTAGGCACAAAACCTTAAATTACCGCAAAAATGAATATAAGTATAAAAAA
>NZ_CEYNSH010000063.1:3211-6360 GCF_982872775.1 Psychrosphaera sp.
TATGAAAAGGCCAGTCATTTAAAAGCTGGATAATATTCTGTGAACAAAGAGAAATGGCAACTTAATGAAATCTATAAAATCAAACGGAATCGAAGTACAGCCGACAAAAATAGTGTGTATCGGACGAAATTACGTAGAACACATTAAAGAACTCAACAATGAAGTGCCCTCTCAGCCTGTTGTATTTATTAAACCCAACTCGTCAATATCAGACCTTCTCTTTACTAATGAAAGTGAAGAAATCCACTTTGAGGGCGAAATTTGCTTTTTAATTCACAACGGAAAAATTGACGCTGTTGGCTTAGGCTTAGACCTAACGAAAAGAAACCTTCAATCTGCCCTCAAAGAAAAAGGGCTACCTTGGGAGCGCGCAAAAGCGTTTGATCACTCTGCGGTATTTAGTGAATTTGTAAAATGTGATGATGTTCAAGATTACAAAATGGAGCTTTATATCAATGGCAGGCTGGCACAGTTTGCTGAATATGAACTCATGATGCACAAGCCTGACGCATTACTTGATGACATTAAGAGTTTTTTAACTTTGGAAAACGGTGACGTCCTGATGACAGGTACGCCCAAAGGTGTTGGTGTCGTTCATTCAGGCGATACATTCACGGCCAAGCTGTTTTGCCGTGAGAAATTAGTTATTGAAGAGTCTTGGAAAGCTCAATAAGAATATGGTTTAAATAGATTTTCTCTAAACTTTTTAAAGGGATTTTTATGAAAGTACAATTTCTCTTAGTATGGCTAGCCTTGCTATCGATTCCTGCCGGGATTTATCTCGACTCAGACTATTTCATTTGGACTTCAATCGGTATTAGTGCAATCTTAGTTATTAAGACCGCTTTTATTCGTTGTAAAAAATGTGGAGAACGTGTCCACCTTTATACAGCTGGCGGCCCTTTGGGAAGAGCTAAAATAGGTCTCCCTGTTGGTCATTGCGGACATTGCGGGAAGTCATATTTATCAGAATAGAAGCAGTATTTTCGATTGGTAACCAGTTTCAAGAATTACTGTCACAAACTTATTCATGAGGTTGATTTATAAAGGAACATTATGTTTTATCTATTTTTAGGAAATGCCATTGTTGGCTTATTTATTGTAAACAGTATCTCTCTAGAAGATGAGATCTCTGCCGCTGGGTATGCACTTGTCGTTGCCCTCTCCGCCTTCATGGATTTTCTTCCTGTTCTTCCATATTTTGTAGGACGTTACTTTTCAAAGCAATCTCAACTTCACTGGGAAACACTATTAGGTGTGGGGGTCATAATTGGAATTTTTAACTCAATACTAATACCTCGCATGGAAATTGAGGTGCTCACAGACCTCTCTCAATGGTATTTACCTGCGGCTTTATTTTTTGCTGCCGCCTTTATTCCGGCGAAAATCGAAAGATGGCGAACTTAATTAAGCAAAGTGAGAATTCGCATGAAAACAATTGGCCTTTTAGGTGGAATGAGTTGGGAGTCCACAGCAAGTTATTACAAAGCCATCAATGAGGGAGTTAAATCAGCGCTTGGAGGATTACACTCTGCAAAAGTTTGCCTTTACAGCGTTGATTTTGATGAAATTGAAAAGCTTCAGCACAAAGGTCAGTGGGACGAAACCGCTAAATTACTCTCAGATGCCGCTCTAGCGGTAGAAAAAGGCGGTGCCGATTTTCTTCTTATTTGTACAAACACAATGCACAAAGTGGCAGATAAGATTCAATCCGCAATCACTATTCCTCTTGTTCATATTGCAGATGCGACCGCAGAACAATTAGTCACAGACAATATAAAGTGCGTTGGTTTGCTCGGTACCAAGTTCACCATGGAACAAGAGTTTTACAAAAATCGAATTTTAGACAAGTATGGTATCGAGGTTATTGTACCTGACGAGCAAGACCGAAATATGGTACATGACATAATTTATAACGAGCTGTGTCTTGGAAAAATCAACGATGATTCAAGGGCTGAATACGTTAAGGTCGTTGATAAGTTACACTCGCAAGGTGCCGAGGCCATTATTCTTGGCTGTACCGAAATAGCCTTACTCATACAGCAACAACATACTAACGTACCGCTGTACGACACGACTCAAATTCATGCGGCAAAAGCCGTAAAACTAGCAACGGATAAAGATTGATGAATACCATTCAACATGAAGTTTGGATAGACGCACCACAACAAGTCGTTTATGAACTATTAGCGAGCGCTGAAGCCATTGGCACTTGGTGGGACAAACAAACTCACAGAGAAACACCTGAAGGCGTCGTATTTGAGCACTCGCCAGGTCCAGACCACGGTGCCGTTCAATTTTTAGTGCTCGCCAGCGAGCCAAATCATTTAATTAAATGGCGTTGTATCTCAGACCACCCCGCCAATGTGCCAGCTTCTGAATGGAAGAATACAGAAATGACCTTTGAAATTGGCAACAGAGACAGCTCCAAGGTGGCCTCTGAAAGTTGGGCAAGTGCGATACCGGTTCAAACAGTTATTAAGTTCCAACATACAGGCTGGCCAACGCCTTCAAAGTACTTACCGTTTTGTAATAAGGCATGGGGGGATGTATTGAATAACCTAAAGAAAAAAGGAGAGGAGATTGCCAATTAAAAAGTGGATTCTACAATACTGTATCGCGCTGCCTCTTATATTCGTTTTTTTAGCGGGAGTTCAATACCTTAAAGGTCGTTCATTTGCTTATTCGGTTGAATTTGGAATTCTGTGGTCGTTTATCTCTGTTGGAATATTTGCATTAAAAAGAGCATACAACTACCGCAAAAATATACCCTGCCAAGTTTGTAATGACTTACCTTCAGACATATCCACAGATAATAAAAAAATAAAGGAAAACAAAATGATTGAAAACAAAATTGATCTAATTGAACAATCCGTCAAAAAGCATATGGGCTTTGCGCTAATTATTGCCTTCGTTCCTCTGGTTTTTATTCAAATTATCTCGTATTTCTCAGGCTCTGAGAACACGGCTAGTTTACTCGTATTTCTCATGCCAGTTGTGGTGCTCAGCGCTTGCGCGCACCTTTTGAAAAGTGTTCTTGGCGATTTGGCTCGCTCGGAAGCAGCCGCTTCTGACCTGTCTGATTAACAATTAAGTAACAAGCTGTTACAGAACCACCAATTAGCGAAATTTTGATGATAAAGTTCAAC
>NZ_CEYNSH010000063.1:6460-8556 GCF_982872775.1 Psychrosphaera sp.
GATATCAACGAAGACGTAAAAGAGTGGCTCAAAAAAGCCTACGAATTATCAGTATAAATAGGAATTAAAATGAAAAAGGGATTTGTCGCATTAGCAATTGCACTTTTATCCGCTCCACTTACCGCTAAAGAACAAATTGGTGTTTCTATTGGCTCGCCTGCGGTCGTCAATTTAGTTTACAAAGGCACTATTGCCGAGCAGCCCATCAATATATCGGGCATGTATTGGGACAATTCTTATCACGGAATCGAAGTCGGCTATCGCATACTAGAAAAAGAAGAACTTAATGCAACGGTTCAACTATTGGCTGGGTATACTCAAATTGAGGATTTTGATAATACCAATGATAAATGGCGATATGTTGGTGCATCGGCCACCTTTTCTTGGGGAGGCTTTTTTATAGAGCCGGGAATTTCTATTGGCTCTGGAGACTATTCGAACCCACAGGGGCACCTTCAAGTTGGATACTTGTGGGAGTTTTAATTAAAAATCGTTAAAAGCGCTCTATTGCTTTTTGCCTTCGAGCGCTTCGATTTTGTTGTAGATCTCTTCTGCTTCAAGGCTAAGCTGTGAATACAGCCTAATATCACCTTTTCGCTGAGCCCACATCGCTTCTTCGAGTTTAATGGCGTGTTGCTTTTTAAGCTTTTTGGTTGGATCGGATTTAAAAATACCAAACATGGTTAACTTCCCATTTAAATAACTCGAATAATTACGCTGTGGGCCACCTTTACGATCACCTACATAGGCAATGCTTCGAGTGCGATTTGATAAATATTGCCGCGGCCTTGCTCGATACGAGTAAAGAACAAGTACTTACCATCTGGCGACACAATGGGCGTAAATTCATGATCGGCTGAATTTACTTTGTTACCTAGTGATTTAGCGACGCTCCATTTGCCATTTATTTTATGAGACACGTACAAGTCACCTTTTCCAACACTGTCATGACGACGCATACTGAAAATAATCGTTTTGCCATTTGGTAGCATGACACTGTCACCAATCAATCCCTCTTTACCAAACATTTCTGTCGGTAGAGCCACTGGTGCCTCAAAGCCATTACCTTTTGCTTTAGCTACATACATTTGGCGTTTGTTGTCACGAAAAGAAGGAAAATACAAATCACCATTACTCGTTAACGTTGGGTACAAGTCCATTTCTGGTGAGCTAAGGTCTTTTAAGTATTCTGGCTGTTGCCATTGGCCGTCTTTTTTAGAAACACGCCACAAGTTAACGTTTTTTGCTTCTTCACCACCTTCAACAATCGGTCGTTTAGAAACGTAATAAATGGTTGTGAAACTAGGGTCATAGTAAGGATCCGCATCTAAATATTCACCCGAAAATGGCAATGCTTTTGGTGCTTGCCACTTCCCATCCTTAAAGTCCGACTCCATCATAGTACAAGTACTAAAAGCATCGTCACAACGAGCAAAAATCACGTTGTCGCCTTTTTCATTAAAGACCGCGTTTATTTCAAAGTGCGCCTTGGTAGATATGATGCCTGGTGCAAATTCAACTAACGTGTTTTGTGCTAGCTCATTTTCATAAGGAAGTGGTTGATTGGCACAACCACCTATAATTAATGCGGAAACACCTACCGCCATTGCTAATATCGCTTTTTTCACTCTAACCTCTTTAAACTCGATACAAAGATCGAAAAATTGACTCAAAACCTAGTAACGCGAATTATAGTTCACATTTGGAATAGAATAAATAATTCCTTACATTTTTAGGGAGCCTAAGCGTAAGTCTAATTGGGTTTAATCAATTAAACTGTCGATGTTACCCATTAGTCTAAAAATTTTGGATGGAAGCCGTACCCTATGGAACTCATCGATTATCTCTCCAAACACTTTCTCACAAAAAATGAATTACTTGAGCAAACGAAAGTGAGCTACGATGAATTTCATCAATTTCAAACCCAAAGCATGATGCCCATGGCCTCCTATCGTTTAAAGCTTACGATTGAGAGTGACTCTTTTTTTGGCCTACACAACGAAGAGCAATTTTTAGAATTTTATGCCAAAGGCTACGTTTCTTGGTTAACCTTACTGACACAATTGAGCACTCCCAATGAGGCGTTTTCGATATTT
>NZ_CEYNSH010000063.1:8656-11499 GCF_982872775.1 Psychrosphaera sp.
TAGTCGATGAAGTTCGCCGACAGTACAAACTTAACAAATAATATAATCGGAAGCAGAACGCAGTCGTTTCACATTTTTAAGCTGTAACTTGAACAAGGAATGGCATTTATGACAACGCATTCAAAAAAACTTTTCAAAACGAGGCTAATAATAGGCTCTCTCTGTTCTCTTTTTGCTGGAACACATCTTTATGCTGCATCGGACTTGCCCAACTACTCAATTATATATTCATCTAAAGAAACCAAAAACAGAGCAATTTACCTAAGTGATGAGAATGGAAAGTCTCGTTTAAAGGTCATTGGTCATACGGATAATGATGGTTATCCAGAGGTATCCCCTGATGGAAGACAAATTACTTTTTACGGCAAATACGACAAAAATAAAACTTGGTCTATCCACAGTGCGAATATTGACGGGACCAACGCTCGTCGATTAACAAATATGAAGCATGTTTGGGACAGCTCACCGTCTTGGTCGAGCGACGGAAAAACAATTGTTTTTGCAAGGGAATATGATGATCCAGAAAATGGCTGGCAAGAAGAAATATGGTTAATGAATGCCGATGGTACTGAGCAGAATAAAGTTCCTAAATTAGCAGGCCGTGCACCTCAGTTTTTGTCTGATGGTCGTATTCTTTTTCATTCAAAGTCGGGACCGAGTCAAATTTGTATTGCCAATAAAGACGGTTCCGAACTAATTAAATTAACCAATAACGAAAACAACGACTGGTCTCCCAAGGTTTCTCCTGATGGCTCTCAAATCGTATTTATATCTGACCGAGATGGCAATCGAGAAATATATACCATGAATATCGATGGCTCGGCACAAACTCGCATTACTCAAAACAGCATAGATGACTGGGATCCAGCTTGGACTGCGAGTGGCTCACACATACTCTTTGTCTCCGAAAATACTGAAGGACAGCTTGATATCTACAAGGCAAACAAAGATGGCTCAGATATAAAGAAAGTGCTGAGCAAAGGCTTGCAAGTTTCCAGCGTTAGGAAGATAAACAAAAGCGCTGTTCAAAGACTACTCCAAAGAAAGAAATTACGAGAAAGTTAGCAAGGTAATTAAATCTACAATAATAAGAAAAATAATATGAAGAATTTAAAACAAGTTTGGGTCTCATTATTAATTTTACTAGCGGGCCCAAGCAACGCGTGTACTGAAAGCCAAAATCCAGAAGATGTCGTTCAGGCTCAAATAGAAGCCTACAACGCACACGATGTTGAACGTTTTGCCAGTTGTTATTCCGACACTGTGAAAATATATCAATTAGGTGAATCGGCACCGATGCTCAGTGGTTTAAGTCAATTAACCGAGAGTTATCAATTTCTAAATCAAGTCCCAAAGGAATATAAGGCCATCATAGATAAAAGAATTGTGAATGGGCCATTCGTTATTGATAACGAGCGTGTTGTTGGTCGTGGACCTGATCTTGAAGATGTGAGTGTCGTAGCTATTTACGAAGTCCGTGACGGAAAAATACTCAACGTCTGGTTTCCCTCTTCACGGTAAATGATTGACTAAGTAGCATTTTATTTAACTGGTGCTAAAGTATTAAAGTCGAAAAAACAATCAAAACCACTTAGGAGCAAAACATGGAAAACGTCGGATTTGTATTTGGGATGACGGGTATGTCTATGGGAGTCGTAGGTATGGTGTTTGGAATCATTTCAATGTCTAAAATTGACAAACTTGAAAAAAAGCTAAAAGAGCTTGATGTAATATAAAACTATATTTTAATATTATTTTCAGTATCTTACTTATTAAGGGATTAAAAGTTGTACATTACTCTCACTTTCGTTTTAAGCCTTATTGGAGCACTTGTATTTGTTCCCAAGTTTAAAAGTGTCGTTGAAAAACAAAATGTTGGCGTCAACTTTTTCCTTACATTGATCGCAACCTTAGTTGGTGTATTACTCGCGATCGAGATCAGTAATTACGAAGCCAAACAAAAAGAAAAACAAGACGTAATCAAGTTACTAAATTCAAGCATTACCTCTGTTGATACCTGTCATGACTACAGCACAAAATTAATAGAACACTTCGATAGTATGGCCGATGACGATCAGTCAAAGTCCGAATTTTTTGTCAAAAACCCACCGCCTTACCCAGAATATTTAGATGCATTTTTAACCCAGAGCATTGTAGGTAAAAACCTTTCTGAAGCTTCATTAAGTGATCTAAATATAAGTACCATCAATCTAAAACGCAGTCAGTCAACAAACCCGACTTTGTATTTAGCCATACTTGAGCAAACAATCAGAATTTTACAATTAGAAGCGCAATTTCAGAGTGGCGCCATTAGCGAACACCAATTAGCTACAGAATTGGACAAACTTAGCTCAGAAATAAATCAATTAACGAGCTAGATTGCTAATAAAACTTAAAGGATAAAAATATGAAGGACATAAACACTCATAGTAATGCAGGTTTTAATCGTCCTTTACAAATAGCGGCACTTTGTTGTTTCTTGGCTGCACTCGCTCACCTTGGTTGTATTGTTTTTGGTGGTGACTGGTATCGCTTTTTTGGTGCCGGTGAACAAATGGCACTGATGGCGGAGAAAGGGCTGTTATATCCTACTATCTTCACCTCCGTTATCGTCGTGGTCCTCTCGACTTGGGGCCTTTACGCCCTATCTGGTGCAGGTGTGATCAAACGTTTACCTCTAACCAAACTCGCCTTAATTCTTATCAGTAGTATCTTTATATTACGCGGCGTCTCTTTTGTTGGACTTATGCCGTTATTTCCAGAAAACAGCATGACATTTTGGCTGGTTAGTTCTGGTATATGTCTGTTTATTGGCGTTTTATTTATCACTGGAACATGGCAAC
>NZ_CEYNSH010000064.1:0-4989 GCF_982872775.1 Psychrosphaera sp.
ATTATTCGTCCCATTCTCTGTCGTCTTTGGCCAACATAGCAATTGACGCTACTGGGCCCCATGAGCCAGCCGCGTACTCTTTTGGTGGTTCATTCGATTTGTCCCATGCATCCAAAATACCGTCGACCCAAGCCCACGCAGCCTCAACTTCATCGCGACGGACAAAGAGTGACTGGTTACCGAGCATAGCCTCTAACATCAAGCGCTCGTAAGCATCTGCAATACGGTCATTTTTAAATGTATCTGAGAAACTTAAATCCAGTTTAGTCTGTTGAAGTTCCATTTTTTCGCCCAAACCAGGGACTTTATTCATTAAATGAATCTCTACGCCCTCATGTGGTTGAAGACGAATAATTAGTTTGTTCGCTGGCAGAGTTTTGTACGTTTCTTTGAAGATGTTGTGAGGCAGTTCTTTAAAATGAACTACGATTTCTGTGCCTTTAACTGGCATTCGCTTACCAGTACGCAAGTAAAATGGCACACCAGCCCAACGCCAATTATCAATATCTACTCTAATTGCTGCAAAAGTTTCTGTACTACTTTCAGTATTCGCGCCTTCTTCTTCAAGGTAACCAGGAACCTGCTGGCCGTTCACAAAGCCTTTTGTATACTGACCTCGTACTGTCTTTTCTGAAGAGTCATCAACCGTTATAGGTCTAAGCGCCTTTAGAACTTTAAGTTTTTCATTACGGATGCTGTCTGCTGATACATCAACAGGTGGTTCCATTGCCAACAATGAAAGGATTTGTAATAGGTGGTTTTGAACCATGTCGCGCATTTGACCCGCGTCATCGTAATAGCCCCAACGCCCTTCTACACCAACCGACTCAGCAACTGAAATCTGAACGTGATCGATACATTCGTGATCCCAGTTGTTAGTGAAGATAGCATTGGCAAAACGTAACACTAGCAAGTTAAGAACCGTTTCTTTACCTAAGTAATGATCAATACGATAAATTTGTTCTTCTTTAAAGTGCTCAGCAATTTTGTCGTTAATAACTTTCGACGACTCTAAACAATGCCCGATGGGTTTTTCAACCACGACTCTGGTTTCATCGTTAACTAAACCTGCGTGAGATAGCCCTTCGCAAATCGCGCCAAATACTGAAGGCGGCGTCGAAAAGTAATTCACCATCGTTCTGTTATCGAGATCAACTACCTTAGCAATAGAGTCAAAATCACCTTTTACCGTCATATCAACTTGGCAATATTCCAATCTTGCTAAAAAGCGTTGTTCAACTTCCTTGTCTACTGGCTCTTTTAAAAACTCCTTCAAGCTGTCTGAAACAACTTTTTTGTAGCCTTTTAAATCATGTTTGTCTCTGGCAACACCAACAATTTTAGTTTCTGCAGCAAGTAGTTCTGCTCGTTCTAGTTGATAAAGTGAAGGAATTAACTTACGTCTTGCCAAGTCACCCTTGGTTCCGAATAGAACTAAATCACATGGTTTATGGCTTAAGTTTTTGGCCATTAGACTCTCCAATAAGATGGTCAGTTTATTTGTAATTAAACTACATTGCTCTAATGCTATCGAACAAATGTAGGCTGTGTAAAGCCAACTTTTGTAATTTTTTTACACAAAAGTAAACTTTTAACTAATTTTGTTGTTTTTATTTGGTAATTAATTTCTAATGCATGACATAACGCGAAATTTTGCAGATATAGCAGTGTAATTTTAACCTGTATTTGAAATATGGTGACACCCTTTTTTAGATTTCTTGCAAATATTCCGTACGTCTTATAAGAGTTGAGGCCAATTAATGAACATTTTAGAAAAAATAAACTTACAAATCACAACGTTCAGTAAGTCTGAGCGTAAAGTAGCAGAAGTCATTATTGATAACCCGGAGCAAGCAATTCACTCAAGCATCGCTACACTAGCAAAGATTGCAGATGTTAGTGAGCCAACGGTAAACCGTTTTTGTCGCCGCTTGGACACCAAAGGCTTCCCAGATTTCAAATTACACCTTGCACAAGGCCTTGCAAATGGTACTCCCTATGTAAACCGTCACGTAGACGAACACGATGGCCCTGAAGAGTACACAGCGAAGATTTTTGAATCGACGATGGCCTCATTAAATAGCGCTCGTAAAAGCCTAGATGTTAGCCAAGTAAACAGAGCCGTTGATATTTTGACGCAAGCGAAAAAGATTTCATTTTTTGGTCTTGGTGCATCGGCTTCTGTAGCGCAAGACGCACTAAACAAGTTCTTCCGTTTTAATGTACCAGTTAATTGTTTTGAAGACATTGTTATGCAACGTATGAATTGCATGAACAGCTCTGAGGGCGATGTTGTTATGTTGTTCTCTCACACTGGTAGAACAAAACAATTAGTTGAAATTGCTGAAATTGCCCGTCAAAACGATGCTACCGTTATTGGAGTAACATCGAAAGACTCACCACTGGCCAAAGAATGTAACATTTGTTTGAGCCCTGACGTTCCAGAAGACACCGACTTGTATATGCCGATGGCTTCTCGTATTGCCCAATTAGTGATCGTAGACGTGTTAGCCACAGGCTTTACTTTGCGACGTGGTCCTAAGTTCAGAGATAACCTAAAGAAAGTGAAGGACTCTCTGCGCCCTTCTCGCTTTGATAAAAAGGACTAATCGTCCGATAGCGAACGTCGTTTTGTTGCCACTCAACTCTTTAACAAAGCGACGTTTTTCTTATATTTACATTATACTTTTACTATTGGCTAATTAGTTAAACGCCTTTTCTATCAGGTGCACTACGCTGTGCCAACCTTATTTGTAAAATCAGCTACACTTTTCTTCATCAATCTTTATGTCGTCATTTAGTCTTACTCCATTGTTAAACTAGTCCGACATGTAATAAAAATTCAGCTTTGTGTGAAATAAGCCTTGTAATTTTCTTCAATTCTTTCAAAATGTAATTAAATTACATATTAACTGTATTCAATCTAGGAGCTTTCTCTAAATGACGAACGCATTGAGAAGAACTAAAATCGTTTCAACACTAGGTCCTGCAACGGACCGTGATGGTGTATTAGAAAAAATCATTGCCGCCGGCGTTAACACTGTACGTATGAACTTTTCTCATGGCTCGGCACAAGATCACATCGACCGCGCCAAACGCGTACGCGAGGTAGCAAAAAAACTAAATACCTATGTTGCGATTTTGGGCGATCTTCAAGGCCCTAAGATTCGTGTTGCACGTTTCAAAGACGGAAAAATCCACTTATCTGTAGGCGACAAGTTTGTTTTAGACGCAAACCTAGACCGCGACGCTGGTGATCAAAACCAAGTTGGTATCGATTACAAAGCGTTACCTGAAGATGTGAATACAGGTGATATTTTATTATTGGACGACGGTCGCGTTCAGTTAGAAGTAAAATCTGTCGAAGGTAGTAAGGTAAATACTGAAGTGACGGTTGCCGGTCCTCTATCAAACAATAAAGGTATCAACCGTAAAGGCGGTGGCTTAACAGCACCTGCACTAACAGACAAAGACAAAGAAGATATCGTGACCGCAGCAGAAATTGGTGTTGAATATCTTGCCGTTTCGTTCCCAAGAAATGGCGCAGATATTGAGTATGCACGTGGTCTTGCTAAGAAAGCGGGTTTTAATCCGCGCATCGTTGCAAAAGTTGAACGAGCTGAAACCGTCGCGACTGATGAAGCAATTGATGATATTGTCTTAGCTTCTGATGTGATCATGGTTGCTCGTGGAGACCTTGGTGTCGAAATTGGTGACGCTGAATTAGTTGGTGTTCAGAAGAAGCTCATTGCGCGCTCTCGCCAACTTAATAAAGCCGTTATTACGGCGACACAAATGATGGAATCGATGATTTCTAGCCCAATGCCGACTCGAGCTGAGGTAATGGACGTATCGAATGCGGTGCTAGATGGTACAGATGCAGTTATGCTTTCAGCAGAAACCGCTGCTGGTGATTTCCCTGTTGAAACAGTGACTGCCATGGCGAATGTATGCCTAGGTGCAGAAAAGCACCCTAGTGTTTTAAGTTCGAAGCACAGACTGGATGTTCAATTTGATAATGTTTCTGAAACGGTTGCAATGGCAACTATGTACGCCGCAAACCACTTAAAAGGCATCAAAGCTATTGTCGCACTAACAGAGTCTGGTGGTATGGCACGTTTGCTTTCTAGAATCAGCTCTGGTTTGCCGATTTATGCTTTATCTCGCCATGAAAAAACATTGAACCGCTGTGCGCTGTTCCGTGGTGTTTACCCTCTTTCATTTGATTCAACAGAATTTGAACAAGACGATGCACGTGAAGCAATCAATGCACTAGTTGAAGCAGGCCGTTTGCAAAAAGGCGACATGGTCATGCTAACGCATGGTGATAAAATGGAAACTATTGGTGCGACCAACACGATGAAGATTATGACGGTATAACGACTACATTATATTCAACATAAAAATAAAAGCGGGCAATGCTCGCTTTTTTTATTGCCTGTACTTTTTAATGCCTGTAGTTAATTCCAATAGATTAAGCTTTTTTTTCATCTAATTGTAAAATACTGGTTTTAGTGCAAATAGAGTCAATGTTCCTATCGTCACTCTCTGAACCCTACTTCCTTTAAATAAGCATCACTGCGCCAATTTCTTTAAGCACCTATCAACTAGACACAAAAAAGCCCGCTCAATGAGCGGGCTTTCATTTAATAATAAAACGAGTAGTTAGAACTACCTAAATTATTAGTAGAAGTTCTTCTTGAACTCGATACCCCAAGTAGTAGGTTCATTAACAATACCAGTATTGTTGTTGAAATCTACACCTGCTTTAAGGTTGTCTTCGTCTGTTATGTTACGACCAAATACTGCAATTTCCATATCTAAGTCATAATGAATGTAACCAATGCGAAGGCCTAGCTCAAACTGACCGTCCGTTTTGTATTCTTCTGTTTCATAGATAAAGATATTCGTTTCACCTTGGTACGCGTAGTCACCGTAAACGTATAGTTCACCGTCATTACCCATTGGCATAGAGTAACGAGCTGTTGT
>NZ_CEYNSH010000064.1:5089-10960 GCF_982872775.1 Psychrosphaera sp.
TTACCACCAACTGCCGTTAACTGAATGTCATCGATTGTGTAGTGGAATACTGCACCGTTTAAGCGAACTGTGTTGTCTAGTAAATCTGATTTGAAACCAGCTTCATAAGACATAATTGTTTCAGCTTCAGCAACAGAAGGTGAACCAAAGAAAGCAACGTCACGACCTTGAATTGATTGTGCACGGAAACCGTTTGAAACGCGAGCGTATACGCTTAAGTCACGGTCTAACTTATAGTTAGCCATACCTTCCCAAGACCATTGACCGTCATCAACTGAGATTGGGTCGATTGTTTCAGGACGGAATGATAAGTCTGCAAATGGGCTCGCACCAACATTGCGCTCACCAATTACAGCAATTGACTTCTCATCGTATGTGTAACGTAAACCACCAATGATAGTTAGATTGTCATCTACTTGATAAGTCGATTGACCGAATACCGCCCAAGTTGAGTTTTCGTGTGCAACTTCTGATGCACCAAGGAAGCCATCGATAGTTTCAACATTGAAAGATGAGTCAAAGAAGAAAGCACCTGTCTGCCAAGTCAAATCACCAGCGCCATTACTAGAGAAACGAATCTCTTGAGTAAATTGATCAAGGTCCTTCATTCTATCTTCAGTAACTGCGTCAAAACGTAAAGTACCTGGTCCCATGCTTGGTGCAAATGGAGAACCGAAACCACCATCGATGTCACCTTTGCTTCGACCTTCTGCAGTTTCCATCGCAGTGATTGAAGTGATAGTGAATGCACCCATGTCGTAGTTTAAGTTAACGCTCCAACCGTCCGCATCATATTCTTGAGGGTTGTTGTCGCCTGCGTCATATTGAACTGCGTCACGATCATAGTTTTCGTTCAATTCGTTGCTACCAGCCGTTAGGATGTTCGCACGCATAATTGATGATGTACCTTCATAAGAACGGCTATGTAGGTTGAATAAAACGTCAAGGTCAGCAGTTGGGTTATATGCTACTTGAAGACGGAAAGCTTGGTCTTCAAATCCACCCATTGCGTCGTTTTCACCAGTGAAGGTGTTATCAATCCAATCGTCTTTAGATTGATTTAAAACTGAAAGTCGAGCGTTAACGTTGTCTGATAGCGCACCACCAACAGCACCTTCTAAGTTAAGAAGGCCATAGCTGCCAGCGCCTGCTTTAACGTAAGCGTCAAAATCTTCGCTCGGCTTACGGCTTGTAAATTTAATGATACCAGCCGTCGTATTACGTCCAAATAGAGAGCCTTGTGGGCCACGAATTACTTCTACTTGTTCAATATCGAATAATGGAAAGCTTTTTAAAACTACGTTTTCCATTACCACGTCATCCATGATGATCGAAACTGGCTGAGATGCTGCTAAGTCGAAGTCTGAGTTACCAAGACCACGCATGTAGAAGCGAGGAGCGACACGGCCATTTGAAGACTCTGCATAAAGTCCAGGTACACGTGTTGCTAATGAAAGAATGTCATCGCCTGCCGCAAACATGTTTTCAAACTTTTCGCCTGATAATGTCGCAATCGAAACAGGAACATCTTGAATAGATTGTGAACGTTTTAATGCCGTTACGGTAATCTTTTCTAGTTTCGATTCGTCAACGTTTGCTGTTTCTTCAGCAGCAAAGGCACTGTTAGAGATAGACGCTAACAACGCAGCTTGGATGCTAAGAGCTAATGCAGCCTTTTTCATAGTTAAATCCCGAGTTTATAAATTGGAAGTTCAAATCTAATCAGACACTTACCGTATTCACCGTATTAAAAGCGGACGATTTGTCTGACCAGAAAACATAAGCGCGCGTATTGTAATTTATTTGAAACAATATGTTTAGATATTTTTGCTATTTGTGTATTAATTTATTACAAAAAAACTATTATCAGTATTTAATTTGTCTCAAAAGTTAACAAAATGCTTGAATCATTTTGTAATCTGCCTATGATCCCTGACCCTGAAAAAAGAATATCTATTTGTTAGGAGCAATTTTTGTGGATATCGATTGGTTAAGAAGTTTAATAGGAATCGCAGTTTTACTGGGATTGGCGTTTGTTTTATCCACAAACCGTCGTGCTATTAACAAAAGAACCGTCATCAGTGCGTTTTTGTTACAGTTTGCACTTGGCGCTATGGTTTTGTATTGGGAGCCAGGTAAAGACATTTTATTAAGCGTATCTTCGACGCTGTCTAATGTATTTAATTATGCAACAGATGGCATCTTGTTTATGTTTGGTGACCAAATTGGTGGAAAAGAGTTGGGCTTTATCTTCGCTGTGCATATTTTGCCAGTGATTGTTTTCTTCTCTTCACTTATTGCGGTCCTCTATTACTTAGGTGTAATGGGTAAGTTAGTCAGTGTCTTTGGTGGAGCACTAAGAAAGATTACTGGAACGAGTAAACCTGAGTCCATGTGTGCCGCTGCGAACATTGTTGTAGGTCAAGCAGAAGCTCCGCTAGTCGTTAAACCATTCCTTAAAACAATGACACGCTCTGAACTATTTGCTGTAATGGTAGGCGGTATGGCAACGGTAGCCGGTGCAATCATAGCTGGCCTGTCGAGCATCGGTGTTGAACTTAAATACCTTATCGCTGCTAGCTTTATGGCGGCACCAGGTGGTTTGTTAATGGCTAAGATGATCTTGCCAGAAACAAATACTGACGACATTAAAAACGACCTTTCTGAACTTAAACTAGAAAAAGCGGGTCACGTTAATGTTATCGACGCAGCAGCTGATGGTGCCGGCGAAGGTATGAAATTTGCTCTTTCAATTGGTGCAATGCTAATCGCATTTATCGCACTTATTGGTTTAGTTAATGGTGTTTTAGGCTCAGTTGGCGGTTGGTTTGGCTATGAAGAGCTAACTTTACAAATGATCTTGGGTTACATCTTTAGCCCAGTAGCGTTCATTGTTGGTGTTCCGTGGAGCGAAGCACAGATTGCTGGTTCTTTCCTAGGCCAAAAGCTTATTCTTAACGAGTTCGTTGCCTACTTAGACTTTATTAACCACAAAGAAAACTTAAGTGAAATGACACAAGTTATTGTCACGTTTGGATTGTGCGGTTTTGCTAACCTGTCATCTATTGCCATCTTAATTGGTGGTGTAGGTAGCATGGCGCCAGAGCGCCGTCATGACCTTGCTGAATTAGGTTTGAAAGCAGTTTTAGCAGCGACATTAGCTAACTTAATGAGTGCAGCAATCGCTGGCTTGTTTGTCTCACTGACTTGATATAGTACGTGAATGGGTTATCAAACTATTGATAACCCTTAAATCACTGTTAAATAAAAAAGGCTATCCATTGATAGCCTTTTTTATTAGGATTTTTCAAAGAGCTGTCACTCTATAAAATCAAGCCTCATATCATTTCTAATACCTTACCGCACAGGCAAAAACCTTATCGAACCGGTAAGGTCACTGTCGAAAACATCTTATCGATTTCTTCTTGGTTTTTAAGTAAACACGCTTTTTCAACCACATCTCGAGTTAAGTGCGGCGCAAATCGCTCAATGAAGTCATACATATAAGTACGTAAAAAACTGCCTTTTCTAAAGCCGATTTTGGTTGTGGAAGATTCAAATAAGTGTGAGGCATCAATCGCTACTAAATCTGTATCTTGTTCATCCATCGCCATTGTCGCAACAACACCCACGCCAACACCTAAACGAACATAGGTCTTAATAACATCGGCATCGGTAGCGGTGAAAACTATTTTGGGTTTTAGTCCCTTGTTAGCAAAGGCAACATCAAGCTCAGAGCGCCCCGTAAATCCAAATACATAAGTGACGAGGCTGTACTCTGCTACATCTTCAATCGTAATTGGCGCTGTTAGGTTCGCAAGAGGATGATCTTTTTTCACCACAATCGAACGGTTCCAGTGGTAACAAGGCAACATAACTAAGTCGTTATAAAGGTGCAGTGCTTCAGTAGCGATAGCAAAGTCTGCATCACCTTTAGCTGCGGCATCTGAAATTTGTGAGGGAGTACCCTGATGCATGTGAAGTGATACTTTAGGAAATTTTTCCATAAAGCCCTTAATCACAGGTGGTAATGCGTATCGAGCTTGGGTATGCGTCGTTGCTACATTCAATGTACCTTGGTCAGGTAAATTATGTTCACGAGCAACCTGCTTAATACTGTCAACCTTACTTAGAATATCTCTGGATAATTCAATTATTTCTCTTCCTGAAGGAGACACATGAGTCAAATGCTTACCTGAGCGACCAAAAATCTGCACACCCAACTCATCTTCTAACATACGTACTTGCTTGCTGATACCCGGCTGCGATGTATACAAACTCTCGGCCGTTGCTGATACATTTAAATTATGGTTTTCCACTTCTACTATGTAACGCAGTTGTTGGAGCTTCATATTACCCTCTTCCTAATTCAGACTCATTCAGCCTTATTCTAAAAATATATACATATTGTCTCATTTATTCCATTATTTTTTAGTGAAGTCACCTTTTTAAAACACTACCCTATCCCATTATTTTTGTTTAAGATGCAGGTTAAAGCGTTTTAATCTAAGCTAATTGTTTGTCGATAATTGATTTTTTGAGACTCGGCTTAGTGATTTGAGGAAATAATATGTTAGTGGCCATCGTAGTTGGCTTAATTCTTGGGTTGGTTGTTATCGTTTTAGTAACCAACACAATGCAGCAGCAAAAAAAGAAACAAGAAGAAGAACGCCGCAAAGAAATGGCAAAGTATCGTGCCATTATCGACGAGACTGAAGAGATCATCGTCAATGCCGCGGGTATTCCGCTGTCCCTAGAAGGCTATAACATTCTTTATAATCGAGTTTTAATGGCTCTTAAAGGAATGTTGGAACAAACCCCAGGACACAAAGACGTACTAAACCGTATAAGCCAAGTACAAGAAAAAATGGAATCCGGCGACTTTCCAATTCGAGATGCTGACTCTGCAGAGATTCCTGATAATGACAAACAACTCATCGCAATGATCCAGGGAATCAAGAAATTCCGCATGATTCTTCGCTCCGAACACAGCAAGGGACGAATTTCTAGTGAATTATTTGTAAAAGAAGACAAAAAAATAGAAAAGCTACAACTACGTATCAATATCGAAGCACAATTGAAGCGCGGTAAGATGGCTCTATCTAAAAATATGTCTGGTTCGGCTCGACAGTACCTTGAGAAAGCCTATGCCACTCTAAATGCGCAAAAATATCAAGACGAGTATATCACTACACGTAAAGCTGAAATCGAACAAATTTTAGAACAAATCGCCAAAGACTTGAAATCTGCAAATTTAGACTCTGTGAAGAAAAAAGAAGCAGAAAATAAAGATGATCTAGACGAGTTATTTGCACCTAAGAAAAAATGGTAATCTATTTTGTATCGGATCGAAACTTATAACGCCGACAATCAGAGAGCGGTAAACAAGTTTTACAAACTCCACAAACAAAATGTAAATGCGTCCAAAAAAGATCGCATAGTCATTGCCTCTTCCGAAATTGGTAATCAAATAGTCGGTGTATCGATGGTGAGAGATTACGGTACTGAAGACCAGCCGGTCTGGTTGCTCAGAAGTGTCTTCGTCACACCTCGAATGCGCAAACTCGGTATTGCTACTGACCTTATTAACGAGGCGATAGCTGCCATTGATGATGTTGTCTATACCCTTTGTGAACCAGAACTAAAAAGGTTGTATCAATTAGCTGGTTTTGAGCCTTGCCAGAATTGCCCTACTTTATTACTTAATTTAAGAACAAAAAAAGACCTAACATTTTTAGTTAGGCCTTTAATCACTGCCAATGACGACTTAGCTTACTAAGCGACGTTTTCAACTTTACAGTTGTAATTCTAGCTTTGGTAATGCATCAAAAAGATCGGCTTCCAACCCATAGTCTGCGACTTGGAAAATTG
>NZ_CEYNSH010000065.1:0-1490 GCF_982872775.1 Psychrosphaera sp.
TCAATTGACTACATTGCTTGCGAACCGAATTACTTATTAGGTCTATAAGCCGAGCAAAATACTACCCAATACTCAGCCCGATACACCTTTGCGGTCAATCAATTGACTACATTGCTTGCGAACCGAATTACTTATTAGGTCTATAAGCCGAGCAAAATACTACCCAATACTCAACCCGATACACCTTTGCGGTCAATCAAGCGAACAACTAATCAATCTCATCCAAAAACTCATCACTCAACTCAAACTCCTCCTCCTCAATCGGCGGATTCCCATCATAAATCTGATAATTCAAATTCTGAAAATACGCTTCTTTAACAAACACATAAGGATCGGTCGAGCCATTAATAAGTCGTTCTTGCTGAATCAGGTCCGCTCGTGAATAAACGGCTTTTAGGCCTGTTTTAACCAGTGACCAAGGCCAATCGATTAAATACATAGGGAAAATTTCACCATCGACAATATCACCTACACCATCGCGAATGGTTGTTGGGCCGTAGCCAGGTAACATCACAAACGGACCGTTGCCGACACCAACCATGGCCATCGACTGACCAAAGTCTTCTTTGTGCCGCTTGATTCCCATTGCATCAGCAACATCAAAAATACCTAACACGCCAATCGTCGAGTTAATTAAAAAGCGTCCTGCACCGCGCGCTGCCTTTTTGAATTTCAACTGGAGTAAACTGTTGAGGGCGTAGCCTGGCTCTTCTAAGTTGGTCACAAAGTTACGAGTGCCTTGCTGTACTGGTCCTGGTAATTTTGTGTAACCAACCGCAAGCGGACGTAGGATATAAACGTCTAGGACTTCCCAGTTGAAGTCCCACATGCTTCGGTTAAAACTTTCAAACGGGTCGCGCTCATCGACGTATTCTGTGTTGGTTGCAGGTTCGAGTTGAAACGGTTTTTGCTCATCAACGGGAACGGCCGCTAAGCTACCATCTTCATTTAATGACGGTTCGTTTTGATTGGTTTTTACTGGCTCATTTAAACTAGCTGCCGCTTTTTCACTTGGGTTTTGCGCACAGGCGCTTAATAACGCAACGAGTGACGCTAAAAATATGGCTTTAATTAGATTTCTCATTTCCCTTCCTCGGTTTGAGCGGCAGTAGCCAAACGTAATGTTGTAACAGTGTCCTGTTCAGAGCGGTTTTCTTGTTTATTAACGGTAACACCAGACTGACTATCTTGAATATCGCCTGGTTGATAAGGTGCTGTTTCGTCGACAGATAATCTGGCGAATATATCAACACTTGATTGTGAGGACAATGACAAAGAAGGCATCATTACGTCCTGTTCCGTTAATGTTACCATTAGTCCCTCACCTTGGAACAAAGTTGGCGATACGGCTATTTTCTTAACCGCCAGAGGCATTGGCATCGACGGAGATTTGGCAAAGACAAATAGGTGGCTAAAGCCTTCTAAGCGGACACTAGGGTCTAACTCGACCTTAATATTTACATAGGCGCCTTGTTCAGTTTCAATCATTT
>NZ_CEYNSH010000065.1:1590-10459 GCF_982872775.1 Psychrosphaera sp.
CAGGCCCAATTTGTCAGCCAAAAACGCGATTCGTTGCTCGACTGCGACGCGACGTGGGTCATCATTGCCAATCACTCTATTGACCAACTTAAAACCTTGTAAAGCTGAGTCAAATTGCTCGTCTAGCATTTCTCCTTCTGCCAACAAAATAAGTGCAGTTAGGTTTTGTGGGTTTAGTCTCAAGGCGTTTTTTAAAACACGAATCGAACGTCGATAATCGCCTGGTTCACCGCGTTCCTGTAGCGCTTGCGCCATGCTCACCATTGTAGAGACACTGTTGCTGTCCATTCGCAAAGATTTATCAAAGGCATCAATGGCACCATCAATATCTCTCAACATATTTAGGTTGCGACCAAGTAACATCCAACCAATAGCGTTAGGCTCTTTGTGAAGTTTTGAGCGTAAACCTAGAGCAAAATCCTTTAAGTCTTTTTCAGAAGGTTCGGCCGCCGTATTACTTAATACTTGTTGTGACAACTCAGGCATACGCTCCAGCGTAGCTTGCCAATCCACCAGCTTAGTTCGCTCCCCATACAGGTGATAGCTGACACCAACCGCAATAACAAATAACACCGTTGCGGCAATTAGGTATGGTTTAATCGTTGATACACTATTCGAATTATCCTGTGAAGTGCTCGAATCAGAATCCCGCTCTCTCGATTCGACTTTTAACTCACTGGTCGCCGTTATCTTTAATTCTTTTACTGCCTCAGCAAATTCTTCTTCACTGAACTGCCCGGCGGCCAACTCTTCTTCTAACTCTTTCAAACGACTGCGATACCAGGTCGATTTAATACCTTTGTTGGTGCTTTCTCTGGTAAATTTATAAATAGGTAAAACAACAAACAAAATACCAATAGCGACCATAGCCACTACGCACATCAAAAATAAAGAATGCTCAAACGTCATGTGAGTTATTTACCTTTTACTTAGACTTAAACGTTGTTTGTGAGGATGAGTCTGACTCAGAGCCAGCCGAACCTTCATTACCAGAGTAATTGCCACCAGATGAACTCGTCGCATCACTGCTGGACTGATTTTGAGCGCTAGTAGGTCTGTCATCCAAAAGTGCATTGAGTTCGCGGTCTAGCTCGGCTTCATCGACTTTTAGGTTGTCGTGAATGTCATCCGAGCCGGTTGTACCCGAAGCGTTACCTCTTCTGCCCTTTTCTGCAGTACCGTTTTTACGAGCAACATCTGCATCGGCTTGTCTGACACGACCTTGACTTTTTTGAATCAGCATCATAATACAAAACAATACAAATGCCGCAGGCACAAACCACAAAATGCTCGTAGCAAGGGTTAGTGGTGGATCGTAATGAGCAAATTGTCCATAACGATTGACCATATAATCAATAACGTCTTGTTTCGAATAGCCTTCGTCTAACAACTCTTTGGTTTTTACTCTCATGTCTTGAGCAATAACGGCATTGCTGTCAGCAATATTTTGGTTTTGACATTTTGGGCAACGAAGCTCCGTCACCAAATCCATATACATGGACTTTTGAACGTCATCTTTAAACGGCGTAATGTCTTGCTCAGGCTTTTGAGTTTGCTCTGCTTTTTGCTTGGGCTCAGCTTTAGTTTCATCTTGTGCATAACCACTCTGACTGCTAATCAACAAAAAGCTTCCAAACAAAGCGAATGCCAAATTTAGCAATGTGGGTTTTGCCTTTTTGCTTTGGTTTAAAGTATTAGTTTGCAAAGTCATCATTTTACTCAGCTATCTCGTTCCAAACCGGCGCGAGTTGGTTGCGCCACACTCGTTCGTTGATATCACCCATGTGATGCATTTTGACAACGCCGTTGGCATCAATCAAAAAGGACTCAGGAGCCCCTGTCACGCCCAAATCTAGGGATAAGGTTCGATCCAAATCTAGAATGTTAAATTGATAAGGATTTCCCCAACGCGCCAACATGTCAGTCACATCTGGTCGAATATCTTCCACTTTTACAAACTGACCAAACTTAGGCGCGTGGGCTTGCTCGTAATAAACACCAACAATTTTTACGCCGTACTCTTCACGAAGTTTGGTCAAAAAAGGCAGTTCGTATTTACACGTGGTACACCAAGTTCCCCAAACATTTAAAAGAACAGGCTCTCCCAGTAATGACTCGCGTGTATAGACAATGTTTTCATCGTATAAATCAACGAGCTTAAAATCAGGCATTTGACGATTAAGCAGTGCCGACTCGCGCTTACTAGGGTCGCTAAATAAGCCTTTTAACAAAAACACACACAACACCAAAAACGCGACTAAAGGCACTGATGCTAACAATATCCGTTTGTTCATTAGTTAGTTACTCCAGCTTCTGTTTGATTACTTGCTGCTTCAGGACGTTTCGTTGACGGTTCCTGGCGATTCGAGTTTCTAGCTGGTTTGGCTTTTTTGCCGCGATAACGACGGTCAAATAAAGTAATAAAACCACCAATCGAAATTAAAATACCGCCCAACCATAACCAGCGAACATAAGGCTTCACATAAATACGCATCGCCCATGCATTGTCTGGCAACAATTCGCCCAACGACACATACAAGTCACGACTAAAACCAGCGTCAATTGCCGCTTCTGTCATGGTATTGCGTTGTACTGGATAATGGCGTTTTTCAGCAAGCAATTCGGCTTCCAAGAAGTTGCCACGGTAAATACTGATATCCGCAGCCCAACCTTCGTAATTCGGGCCTTTGATATCTTTGATACCATTGAACTTATAGGTATAACCCATCAACTCGGCCTGATCGCCTGGCCACATTTTGACATCACGTTCTTGCTCGTATTGTGAGGTTAAGCCCGCGCCTGCAATAACAAACGCCAAACCGATATGACCAAAGGCCATCGCATAGTGCGTTAATGGAATGCGATCAAAACCCATTTTCTGGCCTGTTTGGCGATACTCTTTAGCCGTAAATATCACAATCCAGACCGACAGCGATGCCGCAAGCAGCGCCAAGCCTTTAATTTCACCAAACTCTAACCACAACCAAACAGCACTGATAAATATTGAGCTCACACCAATGACCAAAGGGGCAGTAACAAACTTGTTTAGCTTGTCTTGTTTCCATCTGACTAAAGGCGCAATACCTAATAACAATGCGAATGGCACAATGAGATACGTAAACATTTGATCAAAAAACGGCGCGCCGATTGAAATAGCGCCAAGGCCAATTTCTTTGTGAACCAGAGGTAACAATGTACCAAGCAAAACAATTATAGTGGCAGTAACTAACAGAACATTGTTGCCCCACAACATGCTTTCTCGTGAAAATGGCGAGAAGCGGCCGACACTTTTGATGGCGCCCGAACGCAATGTATATAGTAATAAACTACCGCCAATAACTAAGGCCAACAAAATAAGAATAAAGACGCCACGAGCCGGGTCTGTTGCAAAGGCATGAACCGAGACGATGACACCAGAGCGAACTAAAAACGTGCCTAATAACGACAAACTAAAGGCTGCAATCGCTAAAAATACCGTCCAGCTCTTAAACGCGTTTCGTTTTTCGGATACGGCCAAACTGTGCAGCAAAGCCGTTGCCACCAGCCAAGGCATAAAGGAGGCGTTTTCAACCGGGTCCCAGAACCACCAACCGCCCCAGCCAAGCTCTGAGTACGCCCACCAACTACCAATCGTAATACCAAGGGTCAAAAACGCCCAAGCTGCAGCGGTCCAAGGACGAGACCATTTGGCCCAAGTCGAATCCAGATCGCCGCTCAACAAAGCCGCAATCGCAAATGCAAATGATATAGATAAACCAACATAGCCCATATACAACAATGGCGGATGAATGATCATCCCGATGTCTTGTAACAATGGATTAAGGTCGCGACCATCGACAGGGAAATAAGGTAAGGTGCGTTCAAACGGGTTTGAAGCGGTAATGATATAGGCGTAAAAACCAACGCAAATCCAGCCCAACACCATTAATACTCGCGTGCGCATTTCTGGTGGTAACGACTTAGACTTGAGCACAACCGCAAAGGCCCATCCTGATTGCATCACCAACCACAACAAAAATGACCCTTCGTGACTACCAAAACTCGCGGCAAATTTATAATGCGCGGGTAATAAAGAATTTGAGTTTTGCGCGACATTAATAACCGTAAAATCATCGGTCAAAAACGCATAAACAAGACAACCAAAGGCAAACAGCGTAAAGCCGAATAAGCCAATCGTTAGATTTGGGGCCATTTGCATCAATTTTAAATTATTAGTGCGAAGACCAATGAGAGGAAAAACAGACAACAACAAACTAAACGCAAACGCGATTATTAGCGCAAAATTACCAAGTTCAGGGATCATACTTCGTCTTTTTAAAGGTTTATTAATCGTAATGTGTGACTTTAGCGGCAAAATTGTATCATAGCGAAAACCGCTTGCCTATTTACCTGTGCGGCTCTAGCATTAACAAATGGACTCAAAAACACCACCCATTCAAGCAACGCCAAATACCAGTGCGACTGCCTCGAATACAAAAGAGCAAGCAATGGCGAGCCAAGTCGTTTTGCGATTTCTTACTGCCAATCAATTGTCACCGAATATTCAAACGTTATTGAGCAAAGGCTTGCCACCACAACTGTCCTTGCCAATACCGGCCAACTTACTCAAGCAAGTCAGCCAATGGATGCAACAAGTCGCAACACTGCAAAGCCAAAACGCCGGCATTTATACCAGCGCTAATGCCAGCGCGACAGACGCCAAAGCACTAACAATGGAAAAAGCGGCAATGCCACAGACCATCGCTAATTGGCTTACTGAGTCATTAAACAAACACAGTAACCAACAAGGTCTACCCAAACTGACGCTATCACAATGGATGCCTCTTATTGCCCAAATGCATCTAACCAAAGCGGCCAACACACAGCAAGAGCTTATACGCTTGGTTTTTCAACTTGGCTCAACACCGCCAAGCGCCCTACTCAGTCAAGAACTTCACCAAGCCAACAAGCTCAACACCAAAAATGATGGTATTGCCCAGCTGCTCAAGTTACTTGTCCCAATTCCACTGCAAGACAAAGCCAGTCTCATTATGCGAGAGCGCCAACCTTCAGCGAATGAAACGGAGACACAGCGCACAACCAATGCAGACCCACAACACCTGACACGCAGTGAAAACGAACAAATAGAAAAGCATCAAGTCAGTGAGCGAGAGCAAGCAGACAGTTCGTCTTCAAATGAAAATGGCATGACAACAACGTTAAGTTTTACACTCAATTTTGACCTCGATAGCTTGGGACAACTTACTATTGATTTTGACCTAACCGGAATGCAATTACAGTCAAGTTGTACATGTTCAAACCTAAACCTATTGTCTAAAGTCGAAGAACACTGGCCGACACTTGAAGCACGATTGAGTAAATTTGGCTTTGCCGTCAAAAACCAAACAACTTTAGCTGCGGAGCCACAATCATTAAAATCTCGTGGACTAATTGATATTAAAGCGTAAGATGCTGCCCGAGTATAACTTATTGTAACTAAAGCATTTGTTTCCAGTTTGGAAAATAATTCAATAGAAAAGCTCGTCGATTGAAAAGACAATGGTTAAAAAAGTAGTTAAAACAATCGTTAGAACAGTGACTCAAGTGACAAACGCCTCAAAAAAGTGTAAAAAAATGTAATGAACAAAAAACAAACACAAGGTGCATTATCACTTCTTTATGATGGAAAAAATGCGCCCAATATAGCGATAAAGGGCTATCAAGATTTGGCCGAAGAAATCATTCGCAACGCCAAAGAAAACAAGCTTTTGGTACATCAAGACCCAGAGCTATTTCGGCGCTTGGAACACTTGGAGTCTGGTCAGAGCATTCCACCAAACTTATATGTTATTGTGGCCGAGCTTATCGCTTTTAGTTACGTTTTGAGGGGAAAATTTCCTGACAGCTGGGCATAAGCCAAATGCAGGGCTTTTTTATGTCTCTGTACTCGTTTAGAATTATTCCGAATATGTATACTAAAAACACACAAGTGTATAAAAATAAAACGCTCCTTTAAGAGCGACAAATACAAATAACAACAAAGAAAAAACAGCACAAGCAAAGTCGAGTTTTATCTAAATTTAAAAGGAAACCTGCGTGTCTACAAACTTTAATATCAACAGCATACGACGGACCGTAGCTTTACTTTCCCTTTCTATTAGTGCCCTCAGCGCCCCTGCACTAGCCGATGTTTCTGGTTACTTACCCTTAAAACAAGACCCTGGCTTCGAAAATCACGTTAATCGCCTTATGATCGCGGCCGAGTTGGGTGGTACCAAAAAACCTTATGCCATCAACACAGTCAAAATGGCCAAAAACAAAGTCTGTAACAGTCGCTTACGTGGTAAACCAGCCATCACCAAAGCATGTAACGAAGTAAACAAATACCTAAAGCGCACTGAACAAAGCTTTTATGTCAATCACGCAAGCGCTGGACTGAGACTAGTAGACGAGTCTAAAACATTAGAAAACCAGCCTGCCCTTAACATCGCGAACGCGCGAGGCGAAAGTATTCAAAGCAGTGCTTTTGTTCAAGCTCAACTAGCAACTACATTAAACAGTTATATGGCCGTTAGTGTTGGCGCCAAAATATGGCAAACTGATGACTATTTTGATAGCCCAGCCTTCAATGCTCAGTATCCAGGTTACGACATCGATAATCATAATTTAGAAGACACCTACGTATCGCTCGGGTTTTATGGTGCGCAACTTGATGTTGGTTACAAGCCTCATTGGCTTTCGCCTTTCAAACAGTCAGCGATGTTATTAAGTACAAATGCACCGACCTTTGCCAATATTTCTTTATCAAATAACACGCCGTTGACTGACTGGCAGTTTAATTATGAATTGTTCGCGGGTGAATTGTCTTATTCCAACAAAATTCGATATGAGGGCGGCCTGACACAAGGCAAACCTATCATTACGGGGGTTCACTTATCTGTTTCTCCGTTCTCGGGTTTTACTCTTGCTGTTAACCGTATTTTGCAGTCCGGCGGCGGGGATCGCGGCGGTCGCAGTTTTAGTGAGCTGGTAGATGCCTTTTTGGACCCAAGTGGTGCCGACAATACACGTGAGGGCTTAAACAGTGACCAAGAGTTTGGCAACCAAGCGGCGTCTATAGTGACTCGTTATGACTTCAACGGGTACAAACCCTTCTCTGTTTACATGGAATACGCCGGTGAAGACACCAGTCGCGGCACCAACTATCGACTAGGTAATACCTCATTGTCGGCGGGTATCGACATGCCGGTTATTTTCTACAATTTGTCACTTAACTACGAATACAGTCAATGGCAACGCGGTTGGTACACTCACCACGTTTACCAGGACGGCATCGTCAATCAAGGTTCATTAGTTGGACATTGGGCGGCCGAACAGCGTGAGCGCTTCAATTCAATAGGTGGCTCATCCACAGGCGCAACTCATCACAACCTAACATTGGGGTGGCAACTAAATCCACACGACCGCCTTGAGTTTAATTACAACACTACCAAAAAAGAGCCGTTATCAGCCTACCCTTACAAAACAGGCAGACAGCTAAAACTAGATTGGTTTACCGACATTTATGAATACCGAGCTTTGGTGTCACTGCTTAGCAGCAAAAACACATTAGGTGAAAAACACACCGCACTGAGTTTGGCGCTTTACTGGTAAGCCCTAATTGCTGACAAACGCAACAATACTAATTAACGTTTAGAGACATATTTTAAAGGACAGGCAATGCACTATTTTTCTTCTTCTCAAGTGCTGAACAAACTCACCGCTTTCACACTCCTGTGTGTAAGCCTTCTTCTAACAGCGCCTTATGCAACTGCAAAATACGCTGGTAAAAACCCAAATAACGCTTACAGCAAAGACAGCTTTAACACCCGTGATATCAACGCTAGAATCGATGTCGGTTTTAGCTTATTAACCACCAAGGTCATTGAAGACTTTTCGGCTCCACCACCAGAATACGATGGCATCGAAATTTCGCCTTTAGTCGGCTTTGCCATTAACAAGCGCACCTCAGAGAACTCGACCTTTGGTGTCAAAATCGAACTGCAACAAATTGATGGTTCACGCCTAACCTCGTTCCGAGCAATCGACTATCGCTATTTACACAGCCAAGAGTGGCAATTTGGTGCGTTTATTGGTGCATCACGCTATGACTTCCGTTCACCAGCTTATGGTTACAACGTCGGTTTTGGTGCCTTTTATCAGCCCAAAGGCTGGCGCCGTGTCAGCGTAGGTGCAGAAGTCCAGTTTATGGATAAATTAGCCCGCGACAAAATCCACCCTGATGATGTGCCAGCAACACCAGAGACAGGTCCAGATACCTTTACCAATATGGCTGGTGTAGTCTTGACCATGTCTTATCACTTCTGATTACAAAAGATCTGCAACTGGGTTGTCTATATTTTTGACCGCGCAAGTACATTCTTGTAATGCTTACGGCCATTAAGTTGTTGAATTTCAACGTGCGCTAGACGTGTGACTGGGTTGTCTAGGTTTTTGACCGCGCACGTACATCCATGTAATGCTTACGGCCATTCAGTTGTTGAATTTCAAAGTGCGCTCGACGTGCAATTGGGTTGTCTATATTTTTGACCGCGCAAGTACATCCCTGTAATGCTTACGGCCATTCATCCATGAATGGACTATCAAAAACCTAGACAACCCACTCACACGCCTCAATCACCGGCAGTGATAAATTCTAACTGGTTTGAAAGTAAGCTAAGCATTTACAGCGCAATGACTAAAAGACTAAGTTGTGAGTATGTATTTTCGAGGTGTTGCAACGAATTATTCAGAAGGTATTTGAGTAGAGTAATCAAGTGATTGATAGTCCATTCGTAGGTGAAGGCTGCTCAATTTAATAGGGCTGAGTATTGGGTAGGCATTTACGAGG